>JBFILE010000191.1:0-7483 GCA_041599855.1 Thermoplasmatota archaeon | reverse complement strand
CGCGCGCGCCATCGGCGCCACCACGTTCATCGCGGAACTCGGCACCGTGGTGGCGTATGACGGGGGCGCCCGCACGGTGAGCGCCAGTCCGCGACCCGAGTGGTCGAGCCGCACCCGCATCGAGGCGAGCGGTGCCGCGGACCTGTTGTTCGAGCGGTTCCCGGATGTGGAATTCCACACGCCGTGGAACGATCGCCGGGACCACACGGTGCTGCTCCGGGGCCACCTCGATGTGGACGCCGCGCGCGACCTGCTTGCGGATCGGCATCCGGGCCTCACCGTCATCGACAATGGCCCCATCGAGGACGGGTTGCACGCGTACCACGTCCTGCCTGAGGGCGTGGACAAGGGGCGGGCAGTCGCCGTGGACCGGAAGGAACGCGGCCTTGCACGGGAGGATTGCGTGGCCGTGGGGGATTCGGTCGGGGACCTGGCATTTGCCCGGGAAGTGGGCGCCTGTTTCCTGCTCGGTCACGACGTGTCCGACAGAGGGCCTGCGGACGTGTACGCCGTGCCGCTGCGGTACGCGGAAGGCTTCGAGCAGGTCACGGACGCGTTGTTGGCTGGGCGGTGAGGCGTTGCGCCTTTCGAAGCTGTTGGCGGCGTGGCCGAGTTTGCGACCTGCGTCTTCAGAGGGCCGGTGTCCGGGGGATGCTGCGCGCAGGCGATGCAGCTCGTGGGCGAAGCGGCGTGGGCCGAGGTAACGCAGCATCAGGCGCGGGCTGGAGGGGGCTCCGACCGTCACAGCCACCCCCTCATGACCCCCGCAAGTTCCAGTAGACTTGCCCTTCCGACGATTGCAGCGCAGGAGACCGGGGCAATACTGGCGGTGGCGGCGGTCGTGGTGCGGGTGTGCCCTCACCCGTCTGCGCATCCCGGGACGGGAGTGGGCACACCCCGCCCCTCCCTGCGTCCCGCACGTCACCCCGTCATCGACACGTCCGCGATGGATTTCATGCACGACCAGTGCCGCCACCATTCCCGAGGTCGAATGGAATGGTGAAATACTACGATGACAGCGGTGTCTTCCATGGGACGCGGGACGACGTGTGGAGTCTCGTGGAAGCCCACACGGATGAGAACGTTCCCAGGATGCATCCGCCGCTCGTCAAGGTGACGACGAAATCGGACGAAGGCGATGTCGTGGAGCGCGAAGTCCAGGTGGAGGCCCCCGACGGCGAACGCGAAACCATGCTCCTGCGGTTCACGGCCTGCCCGCCCCACTCGCTCACGATCGATTACCTCAGCGGCTCCATGAAGGGTACGTGGGTGACGAACGCCTACATCCCGGAGGAAGAGGGAACGCGCGTAATCTGCACAGGCGAATTCCACGTGCAGGGACTCGATGACGCAAGCGCCCTTCGCATGGGCAGTGACATGCTGGACGCGCGGTTCGAAGAGGACGCCCACTTCCTTGACGAGATGAAAAGCAAGGCGAAACCCGAGGAAGCGCGGGAAGCAATGCCCAGCGAGCACTGATCCGGCCGACCGCAGTCATCTGCAATCATGAAGGCTCTCGGGATGCGGGACGTCCGGGTCCCGCCGCCATCGCCTCCAGGTCGCAGCCATGGCACCGACGATCGGGAGCGAGGAAGCCTTCACTCCCCGACCCAGTCCCCGAACAACCCTTCCGCCGCCGTGTACGGATCCGTCTCCCGCGCCGCGACCTTCTTCGCGAGCACATCGAAATGCTCCTTCACCTTCGCGTTCGCGAGGACATGCTCCGTTGCCTTCTGGCGCAGGATGTCGAGGATCTCGTTGCGGCCGCGGTTCACGCGCTTCTCGTGGAGGCCGCCCTGGGATTCCAGCCACTCGCGGTGCTCCAGGATGGTCGCGCCGAAGGCAGCAATGCCGTCATCCTCGCGCTTCGATCCGGCAATGGTCGCCAAGACAGGAGGCACCCACTTCTCGGGGTTCTCGCCCGGGTGCCCGTGACCGAACGCGATCCACACTTCCAATTCCGCGATGGTGCGATCCGCGCCGTCGCGGTCCGCCTTGTTCACGACGAACAGGTCCCCGATCTCCATGATGCCGGCCTTGATGTTCTGGATCTCATCCCCGAGACCCGGGACCTCGACAACGACCACGGTGTCCGCGGTCTTCACGATGTCCACCTCACCCTGACCGACGCCCACGGTCTCGATGATGATGACGTCCTTCCCGAGGGCGTCAAGGATGCGGACGGTATCCTGCGTCGCGAGACTCAAGCCGCCGAGGGCGCCCCGCGCGCCCATGCTGCGGATGAAGACCTCCGGGTCCGTGAAGTGGCCGCTCATGCGCACGCGGTCACCGAGGATGGCGCCCCCCGTGAACGGGCTCGAAGGATCCACCGCGATCACGCCCACCTTCAACCCCTTGGCGCGGTAATGCGCGATGAGCCGGTCCGTGAGGGTGCTCTTCCCGGACCCCGGGGGCCCCGTGATGCCGAGGACGTGCGCGCGACCCGTGTGCGGGTGAAGGCGCTTCATCGCCTCCTTCGCGCCGGGAGCACGATTCTCCGCGAGGGTGATGAGTCGGGCCGCCGCGATCCGGTCCCCTGCAAGGACGCCGGACGCGAGGGCGGCCGCATCGCGGTTCCGCCTCATTGCGCGGCCGCCGCCGACGATGCCTTCTCGACCGCGCTCCGGATCGAGTTCGCGATCTCCTCCGTGTGCGTGCCCGGACCATAGATCTCGAGGATGCCCTTCGTCTTCAGTTCGGCTGCATCATCCGCCGGGATCACGCCGCCGCCGAAGACGAGGATGTCGTCCGCGCCCTTCGCCTTCAGGATGTCCACCACACGCGGGAACAGCGTCATGTGGGCGCCCGACAGGCAACTCATCGCGATCACGTCCACATCCTCCTGGATGGCCGCTTCCGCGATCTGGTCCGGCGTCTGGCGCAGGCCCGTGTAGATGACTTCCATGCCCGCATCCCGGAGGGCACGAGCGATAACCTTCGCGCCGCGGTCATGGCCGTCAAGGCCCGGCTTCGCGACGAGGACGCGGATGGGGTCCGTCATACGGCCGCCCATGGAAGGTTGCGCTTAAAACATTGCGCTGGCGCGCAATGTTTACGCGCAAATTCCTTCCGGCGCGGCACTTTGGGTCCGGCCTACGGCGGCAAAGCCGCCTTCGGCCGTAGGGTTTGCCGCGCCGGCCGAGAGGGGGCTGCTGTCGCAGACGGGCGAAGCCCGTCAAGACGCAGACGTGCGACCGAGGCGAAGCCGAGGGAGTGCGTCGGCGCCCCCTCTCGGGCTCTCCCCCGCTCTTGCTTGGCGGGTGGGGGCTACCCGGGGCTGCTGGACATGACGAGTGCGACGACGCCGTGGAGGGCGTGCCAGCGATAGAATTCCTACAATCGTACAATCGTACAATCGTACAGTCATACATTCATACATTTGTAGACCTGCCTCGCTTGCCTTGGGTCGCGGCGGGGGTGGTGCTCGTGGTGGCGGTCGTGGTGGGCGTGCAGGCCGTGCCGCGTTTGTGCTGGCCCTCGAGTGTAGTGCGGCTCAACCGGGCGCCGCGTAGGCTGCATCGACGAATGCTCGCTTCGCGCCGAAGCGGGTGGGCACCTCGCGCTCGACTTCTGCGAGCGGCTGGAACTCTTGGAAGAGGGCTCGGATGGCAGCCGCAGGGAGGGTGACGTGGCGGAGGCCTTCGCGTTCGAATGCGCCGGGCTCGTCCAGGGGGCGGCCTTTGGTGGCGCGCATGTCTTCGGGGGTGAATGCCCGGACGAGGGCGACACCGCCCGGTGCGAGGACGCGGCGGGCCTCTTGGGCTGCCGCGGCTCGGCCCGCTTCGTCGAGGTGGCCGAGGACGAACACGAAGAGGATGACGTCGTGGGAAGCGTCGCGGAAGGGGAGGGCGCGTGCGTCCGCGATGATTCCCCCTGGGGGCAGGGAGGCGCGCACCCAATCGACGGGCGTCACCCGCCATGGGTCGGGAAGCGCGGCCAAGGTCTTGCCGCCGGCGGCGCCGGTTTCGATGACGCGGGGCGCGTGCGGGATGGCGCCCGCGGCGAGTGCGAGGAGGGCGTCGAGGTCCGCGGGGCCGCGCCATGGGTTCGGTTCCCGCGCGTACTTGCGTGTCCAGGCGGCGCGGTGTTGGTCATCGTCCATCGTTTCGTTGCCCCTGTCATGGTCCTGCGGGAGAGGTGGCTCTCTGAGGGGCCGCAGGTTTGCTGGCGCCGGGAACCGGCAGGCCCCGGATAAGGGCTGGTCTGGTAGGGTATGGTCGGGTCTGGCCTGTCGGCCCGGGCCTGCGCTCTGCGCTTTCGCGGGCGGTGGTGGGTGCGGCGCGGGTGCCGAGGCAAAGGCCCCCGGCCCTCCGAGGCGGCACCGCCGCGGGGCAGGTCGACGGCGGGGCGCGATGGGGTGCGGTCTTGGTGGGTCGCATCCATCGAGGGGTCGTCTCCCGGGGAGGCGGAGCGGGTGGCGGGGTGGGGTGCTACCGAGCCGCAGAGAGCGCGGCGGGGTTGGGGGTGGGCTGGTGGGGGCCCCAACTGTCTCACCCACCCCTTGCGGCCCGCGCGCGTTCCGGTAAAGCGGGCGCCCCCCCGCGCCCCGCCTCTCCCCCATGCGCGCCTTGAAGTCCCCTCGGCCCGTGACCTGCTCGTGCACGATCCGACGGGCCCCGGCGCGTACCTGCGCGAGCACCGCGAATCCATCGAGACCGCCCTTGCGCTGACGGACCGCTCGTGCGTGCTCCATCACGGGGACGCCCGCGCCATGGCCGCCGTCGAGGACGCGAGCGTTCACCTCGTGTGCACGTCGCCCCCGTACCCCTTGGTCGAGATGTGGGATGACCTGTTCCGGGAGGAGTCGGACCTTGAGCCGGCGGACCCCGGGTTCTTCGATGCGTCCCACGAGGTGTTGAACACGGTCTGGAAGGAATGTCACCGCGTGCTCGCGCCGGGCGGCATCCTCGCGGTCGTCATCGGCGATGCCACGCGCACGGTGGGCGGCGCCTTCCGGTGCTACCCGAATCACGCGGCCACGCTGAGCGCGTGCACGGCGATGGGGTTCGACGCCCTCGTCCCGGTCCTGTGGAAGAAGCCGACGAACAAGCCGAACGCGTTCCTCGGGAGCGGGTTCCTGCCGCCGAATGCGTACGTGACGTTGGACTGCGAGTACGTGCTCATCTTCCGGAAGCCGCCGTCGCGCACCTACCGGCCGAAGGATCCGTTGCGGTACGCGAGCGCGTTCTCGAAGGCGGAGCGGGACTCGTGGTTCAGCCAGGTGTGGGACTTCAAGGGCGTGCGACAGGCGACGGGCGGTCTTGCGCGTCGGACGGCGGCGTTCCCGGATGAGGTGCCGCATCGTCTCGTCCGCATGTTCAGCGGCCTCGGGGACGTGGTGCTCGATCCCTTCGCAGGCACGGGTGCGACCCTGCGCGTGGCCCACGAGTGGGGCCGCCGTGCCATCGGTTACGAGATCGATGAGGAGGTGTGTTCGTACGCGAGGAAGGGGTTGCCGTCGGAGGCGCGGCCCGCAGGCGAGGTGTTGGACGCGTTGGCGGCCCGCTATGGCGGATGATCGTGGGTGCGGCGGGACGACGCACGCGGCACCGCGAGGACGACACGGCGCGGCGGCCAGGGCACGGCGCAACAAGCTCACCGCGGCGGCGGCACGGCAGGTCACGGCCGGCCGGAGCGCAACTCTGCGCGGCATCCGGGAAAAGCGAGAAGGCGCGGTGACCGATGAGGGGCGGCCACCCCTCACCGGACGCGAGTGAGGTCATCAACCAAGTTGAGAGGCAAGTCCTGCGACGACGCCGACGGCTCCCACCACGAGCATGGTCCAGCTCATGTAGCGGTCGAATCGGCTTTCGGGCAGCAGCCGGTTTCCCGGAGCCAAGGTTGCGGCAGGCACAGGATCCATTCTGTTGCTTGTGAAGATAAAGCATCGCCCAAGGGCGGGTTTCCACCGAACACCACAGGGGACAAGGGGCCGAAGGGCCCGGGGGACGTTTCCGGACTCCTCCCCGATTGATCCAATAACGTGAATGTCGCCGTCCGACCGACTCCGTGGCGTGAACTTGCGTGCGCCACGCGCCGGTTGGATCATTCTCGGGTTCGTCATGATCCTGGTGGACGTGGGCGTCACGTCCCCGTGGGGTCGCATGGACGCGGTCCCGGACCCCCTCGGTTTCGTGATCCTCGCGGGGGTGTGCGCGTTGTTCATGCGAAGCTTGGGGAACCGCCCGTCCCGCGAGCCGGCAAGGCGCGCCACGGGCGCGTTCGCGTTGGGGTTCGTCACATCGGTGCCGGAGGCGTTCCTCGTCCACGACCTGCGCCTTGCATGGGCGACCCTTGCCATGACGGCCGCGGGGGCATTCTTCCTGACTCTCGCGTTGTACCGGGTCGCGTGGGAGAGCGCGGACGGGGAGCTTGCGGATGCGTCCGGTGCCGCCATGGCGGGGACGATGCCGCTTGCGGTGACGACGGCGTTCGTGGCGTTCGACCTGAACGAGGCACTCGTCACGTTCGTGCGCGCGGCGGCGCTCGTGATCGCCATGGCTGCCGTGGTCTATGCGGTGTGGCGGGCAGAGGAGGCGGCGCGGACAACAGGACTGCGCCGGTTCAGTCGGCGTACATCCTGAGGGGCCAGATGGTGACGTCGTCCATCATCATGCTCGGGTGCATCGTGGCGAGTTGGATGATGGCTTCGGCCACCGCTTCCGGCTGGATCATGTCCTCCGCCGGCATCCCGCCGCCCGCGGTCATGTCGGTGGCGACGTAGCCGGGGTTGAGGGCGACGACGCGGATGTTCTCGGGGGCGAGCTCGAGGGCGATGCTTTCGCTGAGCCCTCGGACGCCGTGCTTGCTCGCACAGTACGCGCTCAGGTTCGCGATCCCGCTTTTCCCGGCGACGGAGGCCACATTCACAACGAGTCCGGGGGCGCGGTCGGCGCGCGGCAGCATGAGGGGCACCGTGTATTTCGCGATGAGGAAGGGGCCGCGGAGGTTGGTTGCGATCACGTTGTCCCAGTCGTCCACGGTCATGTCCGTGATGGCGCCGTACGTGCCGATTCCGGCATTGTTGAACACGATGTCCACGAGGCCGAGTTCGGACGCCTTCGCGGCGAAGGCTTTCACGCTCTCCAGGTCGCGCACGTCGAGGGCGTGGGCGCGGATGGATCCGTCATCGTTCCCCTGCATGCCACGGGCTTCCTTCGCGAGGGCTTCCAGCTTGTCAAGGGAGCGGGCCCCGGCGAGGACGTGGGCACCTTCCTTGGCAAGGGCGAGCGCAACGGCGCGGCCGATGCCGCTGGATGCGCCGGTCACGATGGCTGTGCGTCCCGTGAGTCTCGGAGTCATGGACGCGGCGACCGCACGCGGGTGCAAAAAGGGGTTGCCCTTGGAATCGGCACTGTCGCCGTCGCCATCCCCCCCGGTACTGTCAAGTCAAGGAATATCATTCAACGAGGGGTCGCCATCTGGGGGGCCGGGGCGCGTGGAATGAGGGGTGGGGTGCAGGTCGCGCCGGAGGCGCGCCGGG
>JBFILE010000190.1:0-7534 GCA_041599855.1 Thermoplasmatota archaeon | reverse complement strand
GAACGGCGTGATGAGGTAGGCGGCAAGGAGGGCGAGCGCGACCACGAGGAAGATCACGAACCCCTTGTTCTTCGTCTCCTCGGTCCCATCCACCATTGGCGTACGGAGCGTGACCGGTCAGCAAAAGGGTGCCGATACGAACGGGGGAACATCGCCGGATGGGACGGCGGAGAATGGGACGGGGCGGACGGCAGGCTCCGTCGACGGCGCTTCCGGGCCCGCGGACGATCGCCCCTCATGGAGCCCTGTCCCCCACCCGGATACTCACCGTCCCGGGAGGCGGCGGCCCCGTGTCCCCGCCTTCGACCGTTTGGCATCGCCGCGTCACACGGCAGCAACAAACGTTTTTATGCCTGCGACTTGACGGCGGCTCATGCGCACCCTGTTGGCCGCTTTCCTCCTCCTCGCCCCCGCCCTTGCGGGATGCATCGCGGTGGAGCCGGTGGACCCCGCCGCGACCTTGACGCCGAACGCCATCGCCATGACCGTCCCGGACGGCGCGACCCTCATCCGGGAAACGGACCGCGCCATCCTCGAATGGGCGAACGTGAGCTTCCCGTTCACGACCACTGTGACGATTCCGGAGGGCGCGACCCTCGTCCGCGGCATCGGCATCGTGGACGCGGACCTCCCCGTATCGGTTTCGATGCGGAACGCGGACACGGGGCGCCGCCGCTGCAACACGGACGTCGTTGACGCCTGGAACCTCCCGGTGCGAGGCGTGTCCACGTGCTCCGGAATCGCAGCCATCGATCCCCCGGGTGCGAAGTGGGATGTTTCGGCGTCTGCCCGGGGCCCGGGCCTCGGCATCGTCCGCGTCGAGTTCGGCACGATGCCCCTCGACGGCCTCGTCGGCACCCTCGACCTGACCCAACTCAGCATGCCCACCTTCGACCTTGAGCCGACCCGGTACCTGAAGGTCCCGAGCTTCGACGGCACACCCCTCCACGTGGAGGTCACCCTTCCCGTCGGCGAGGGACCGTGGCCGACGGTCATCGCGGCGAGCCCGTACAACGGCCAGTACGACCGCGGCCAGACGCCGGCCATGTGGACGTACTTCACCCAGGATTGGGCGAAGCGCGGCTACGCCATCGTGAACGTGGACGTCCGCGGCTTCGGTGAAAGCGGCGGCTGCGTCG
Organism: Thermoplasmatota archaeon; assembly: GCA_041599855.1. Classification (GTDB taxonomy): domain Archaea; phylum Thermoplasmatota; class SW-10-69-26; order JACQPN01; family JAJPHT01; genus JBFILE01. The sequence continues at coordinate 6,395 of JBFILE010000190.1, read as the reverse complement.
AGGTGTGGGGCACGAACGAGCAGCTCGACCAGGAATTCATCGTGAACTGGGTCGCGGAGCAGACCTGGAGCGACGGCGCGGCCGGCTTCTACGGTCAATCCTACGTGGCAACGACGCCGGTCGCGGCCGCAGTGCGCGCGCCGGAGGCCCTCAAGGCCATCATCGCGGTCGCCCCCGTGATGGACGCCTACTACGATTGGCATTACGGCGGCGTCCCCAACGGCGAGAACGCGGCAAGCCCCGTCGCGTACCAGATGCTCGTGGATGTGCCGCCCGGCCCCATGACCACGGACCCCGCGAAGCTCGTGGCGAACAACGCGAAGGGCGCGTGCGACCCGACCCTCGTGGCCCGATCCAGCGACCCGCGCGCCATCTACGACGCATTCTACGAGGAGCGCAACTTCTCGAAGGGTGCCGCGGATGTCAAGGCCGCCGTCCTGTACACCCAAGGCTTCGAGGACTCCAACGTCAAGAGCGCGATGATCCCGAACTGGTTCAACGCCATCACGGCGCCGAAGCTCGGCCTCTTCGGCCACTGGGTCCACCAGCACCCGACGCGTGCGGATGAGGAAATCCTGTTCCTCGGCTGGATGGATCAGTTCGTCAAGGGCCGGAACCTCGGCCTCGGCAACGTGAGCCACGCTGAAGTCGTGGTGGATGCGGACACCATGCGCACGACGCCGGCGTGGCCGCCCGTGGACGCAACGATCACGGAACTCGCGATGAACTTCCAGACGGGAACCCTTGGCGGCGAAGCTGGAGAGAGCGCGGGATTCGTCCTCGACCCGACGGGGGAACTCGACCAGAAGCTCGTGCTCACCCTGGATGTCGCGGAGGATTTCGGCGCGGCGGGCACCATGACCGTGAACGTGGTCGGGACCCTCATGGGTGCCGAGAACGCGTACCTCACGGCGGAACTGTACGATGGGGCGGACCTCATCACGTACGGCATGTTCAACGTCGCGCACCGGAACGGCCACCACCGGTATGATCCGGTCACCGCCACGGAGCGTCTCACGTTCGCGATCCCGTTCCTGCCCACGGAGCACATCTTCCGGGCGGGCGACACGATGCGCGTCGTCCTTCGGGCGACCCAGCCTGCGGACCACGGCCTCACGCTTCCGGGCGAAGCGGGCCTGTTCACCTTCAGCGGCGAAACGGTGCTCGCGATCCCGACGATCGACATGGGCGAGTACATGCCGGTGGCGGCGACGGCGACGCCGTGAATCCGTGATCGGGCCACCTCGCGCACCAACGCGCGCGGTGGCCCTCAGGAAGCGGTTCGGCCACGCTTCCGCGCTCGCGACCGACTCATCCGTCGGCCCGTCGCCATTTGCCCCAGAGCGTGATCCGTTCCAGAAGGTCGAGATAGACCCCGATCCGCGCCGAAAGAACCCCGAGGTCCGCATCCACCGCCGCCGTCGGCACGAGGCCGAGGCCCCGGACGACCTCGGCGAGACGCGCCAAGTCCGCGTGGCTGGGGACCGCCTCGTCGATCCGGGCGTTCTGAGCGCGGGTTCCGTGATGCCGCGCAAGACTCCGCGTGAACTCGACCAGGGTCACAGCCAGTGTGTCCGCAACCAGCGCGAGACGTTCACGTCCCGGGGTGCGTGCCAGGATGTTCACGGCGAGGGTGAATTCGGCGAGCGCCGCGAACATGCGCTCGGGCTCATGGCGGGACCCGCGCGTCCGGATGTAGAATGCGAGCGCCTGGAACCGGTAGAACCGCTCGTGGAGTCCGCGGAGCATGATCGCCCATCCGTCGGTGCGGCGGCGCAGGCCTTCGACCCCTTCCACTTCGAGCGCGCGGCGGGCGATCACGATGCCGCTCCAGGACCCGCCGCTTTCGGCAAGCGCGCGCAATGCCATGCCGTCCCGCCGGTCCACGCCGTGGAAGACGTTCAGGATGAAGGCGATCGCAGCGGCCCCGAGCATGAACCCGGAAACCGCCTCCAGGATCGCGATCATCTCGCCGCGGCCCGTGAGGGGCGTCACGTCGCCGAAGCCGAGGGTCGTGAATGCGACGGCACTGAAGTACACGGCATCGCCGAAATCGTATGGGGCGAAGGCGCGCGGGATCAGGTAGTCGGTCCCGAGTCCCGGCCATACGATGAGGGCGAAGCCGAGGATGGGGAGTGCCATCCACATGATCATCGTGAGCGCAAGCATGGACGGCCCCGCCATGGCGAGAATGTCGCGACGCCGTCCCGGCATGCCCCGCGCGAGGACCACGGCAACCCGCCACAGCAACCGGCTCATGGGCCGCGTCACGGGGCCGTCCCGATCCGGGTGCAGGATGGTCAGGAACACATCGGCCAGGCCGAGGCTCACGAGGACGGCTCCGACGACCGTGGGAACGAGTTCAACGACCAAGGCCCCCGAACCGCGCGCTTGTCACCGAAAATACGTGGCGCCAGGCGGGGGCGTGGTGACGAGGGCCCAACAGGGCCGTGCCGTCGGGAAAGGGGCAGCGGACCGTCGTCCGGTGAAGGGGTCCACGACAAACGTTTAGAACCCATCGGGCGTCCAGCCGCCCATGCGCGCCCCGTGGCTGCCTCTTCTGTGGGCTCTCGCCCTCCTCGCCCCCGCCCTCGCCGGCTGCATCACGAACGAACCCTTGGCGGCCGGCGCCATCGACGCCGCGACCCTCGACGTCGCAGCCATCGACATCCCGGACGGTGCTGAACTCGTGCAGGAGGACGGCGCGGTCATCCTCCGGTTCCTCGGCGTGGACAGCCCCTTCGAGCGGGACATCGTCATCCCGGCCGGCGTGACCATCGTGCGGACCGTCGCGAAGGGGGCCGTGGGAAGCGACGTCTCCGCCACCATGAAGCACGCGGAAACGGAGCGCCGCCGCTGCAACACGGACTTCGTGGATGCGTGGGACCTGGACGTCACGGGCACCAGCACGTGCTCCGGCGTCGCGGCCATCGACCCCCCGGGGTCCACCTGGACGATGCGTGCCACAGGCCCCGCCGCGGGCCTTGATGTGGACATCGTCTTCGAGACCGCGCCGCTCGATGGCATCGCCGGCATGCTCGACATCTCCCGCCTGAGCATGCCCGTCTTCAACACCACGGCGACCGAGTACCTGCAGGTGCCGAGCTTCGACGGAACCCTCCTCTGGACCGAGGTCACGGTGCCCGAGGGCGATGGGCCGTGGCCCACCATCCTTGCGGCAAGTCCCTACAACGGGTGGGAAGGACGCGGGACGGACCCGGCCATGTGGGCGTACTTCGCCCATGACTGGGTCAAGCGCGGGTACGCCGTCGTCAACGTGGACGTGCGCGGCTTCGGCATGAGCGGCGGCTGCATCGAGGTGTGGGGCGAGAACGAGCAGCGGGACCAGGCGTTCATGGTGGATTGGGTCGCGGACCAGCCGTGGAGCGACGGCGCCATCGGGTTCTACGGGCAATCCTACGTGGCGACGACCCCGGTCGCCGCGGCCGTCCAGGCACCGGAAGCGCTCAAGGCCATCATCGCGGTGGCACCGGTCATCAGCGCATACGATGACTGGCACTACGGCGGCGTCCCCAACGGCGAGAACACCGGGAGCCCCCGCTACTATCAGGGCTCGACGGATCCGAAACCGTACTTCACGACGGACCCCGCACAGCTTGCGGAGTTCAACACGAAAGGCTACTGTGATGCAACGCTCACGGTGCGGGCGAACGACCCCCGCGCCGTGTACGATGCCTTCTACGAGGAGCGAAACTTCTCGAAACGGGCAGCCGATGTCACGGCCGCTGTCCTTTATACGCAGGGATTCGAGGACAGGAACGTCAAGAGCGCCATGATCCCCCACTGGTTCAACGCCATCACGGCGCCGAAGCTCGGCCTCTTCGGACACTGGGTCCACCAGCACCCGACGCGCGCGGACCAGGAACTCCTGTTCATCGCGTGGATGGACCAGTACGTGAAGGGCAGGGACCTGGGCTTCGATGCCGTCCCCGCGGTGGAAGTGGTGACGGCCGATTCGAAGCAGGTGCGCCGCGCCGATTCGTGGCCTCCCGCCGACCTGACGTACACGACCCACTACGCGGACTTCGGGACGGGCACCCTCGGCCCGGAGGGCAAGGGGAGCACAATCCTACTCCTGAGCCCGCCGACCCGCGTCCCTTCCGAAGTTCCGTCACCGACGACCATCGTCCTCACGCTGGATGTGCCGGAAGCGATGGCATTCGCGGGCAGCGCGCTCCTCGACATCGAGGCCGTGCTGGAGAACGGCGGGAACGCGTTCGTGGATGCCAGGTTGTTCGACGTGGCCGCGGACGGCACGTCCGCCCTCATCACATACGGGCAGTTCAACCTCGCGCACCGGTACGGCCACGACCGCTTCGAGACGGTGGGCGTCGGCGAAACCGTTCGGTTCATGCTGCCGTTCCTGCCCACCGAGCACGTGGTTGAGGCCGGGCACACGTTGAGCATCGAACTGCGGGGCGTTCCGACCATGGCCACCGGGCCCGGCTACGCGGCGCAACCCGGCGTCCTCAGCATGACGGGAGCGACGACTTCGCTCCTCCTGCCCGCCGTCGATGTGGTGACCTATTCGCCGGCGCCCCGCACCTCGACGCCGTGAGCGGGCACTGCGGGATCCCCCCGGCGGCCGCGGACCGCCGGGGGGCATTCCCCCCATTCCGTTGGGCGAATCGAGGCACATGCTGGAGGGCCTGGGGTAGGCCTTCGATTCAGAAGGCTCATGCGTCCGCACTGAGGCCGGGCCCTCCCGGGACGGCGCCATCCGCCCGGTCGGTTCACGCCGGAAGCCAATGGGGACTGCCCACTGGGATCCCGAGAATGCCGGGCTGGTCATCGCGGCAATCCGACATCACCACATCATAGAACGGCGCCTCTTCCTGCGGCTCGACACAGATGCCGGACGCGGGCCCTGATCCCGGGACCGGGTCATTGGGGTCGACGGGCAGTTCCTCCGGAATCGGGTCGTCGGGGTCCACGGGCCATTCGTCCACCGGAAGGTCCTCGGGGCCCACCGGGAGCTCATCGGGCAGCGGCCCGGTCTCCGGAGGCGAAGGCGTTTCCGGCGCTGGAATACTAAACCCGTCCGGAACCGGGATCCCAAGCGGTCCGGGCGAGGGAATGTCCGGGCGCTCGATGGGTCCGAGGTCCGGAATGCCGCCGGGCACGCGGGGGATGTCGTACGGCCTCGGCAGGTCCGAGCGGTCAGGAACGTCCCCGGTCTGGATGGGAAGCACCGGATCGGCGGCCGCAACCGGCGCCATCAGGAGCGCAGCAGCAATCGCGATTGCAAGGGACCCCGTGAGCCTCATCGGTTGAGCCACGGTTGTCCGGCGACTTAAGCGCCGCGGGCCGCCAGACAGGGGCCGAGCGCCAACATCCGACTCAGCCATCCCGGCATTCCTCGGAGATGGAGAACTCGGGATCGTTCGGATCGGGCTCGACACACCATCCCTCATCCGGCGGACCCGATCCCGGACATTCATCCGGCTCGCAGCCCGAGGGCGGCGGCGGATCGTCCGGCTCGTCGTCGGGACCAGGAATATCGTCCTCGCCGGGGATAAGCCCGGCCACCGGTTCCGGCAGGAGCTCCGAAACGGCAGCGGCCGCATTCGGAACCATGCACACGGCAACGAATGCCGCGATGATGAACGTACTGAGCCTCATGACCGGGAAGGTGCCAGGAACCTCTTAAGCCGCGTAGGCGGATGGTTTCTCACCGCGATCCGCTCACTCGTCTCGGCATTCTTCGGGGCCGATCCTGGAGCCTGCAGGATCCTCGGTGTTGGGCTCCACACAGACCCCATCCGGGGTCGGCGGCCCCGAGAAGGGGCAATCGATCGGACTGCAGGGCAGCTCCTGTCCAAGAATGAAATCGACGATATCGTCGACGGTCGCCAACTGGTCCTTGACCGGCTCGGGGATGGGGTCGTAAGGATCCTCCGGGAGCTCGTCCACCACACCTTCCACGATGATGATCACGGGTCCCAGCGCTTCCTCCACGGGCTCGGGAATCGGCCCATAGGGATCCTCCCCCACAATGCCTTCGACGCCCGGCACCGACGGCACGTCGACGCCGGCGATCTCCGCGGCGGCACATGGCGCCGTTAGCAGGATGGCCGCCATGAGCAGCACTGGACCGATGAGCCTCATGGAGTCCCATGGGCCGGACCGGACTTGAGAAACGTAGGCACACCGTTTCTGGGACCGCTGGCACTCACATCTTCTCGATGCGCACGAACGCGTTGTAATCCGGGACACCCGAATCGTTGTCGTAGCACGCCTCGATGAGCACGTTTGATTCCGGCCAGTACATCTGGAGATGGCGACGCGGCAGCTCCGTGACGTGCACCGTGCCCGTGACCTCCCCGTGGTCGTTGTGGAGCCGGATGCGGTCGCCGTTCCCCACGCCAAGCGAT
>JBFILE010000189.1:0-7561 GCA_041599855.1 Thermoplasmatota archaeon | reverse complement strand
GTGACGCAGGCGCGGACCCCGAGGCCGGCACCCGCGACATCGCGACCGAAGTCGTCCGCCTCCAGGCCGCGGCCGGCGTCGACGCCCTCCCGCGCGCCATCATCACGGCCCTCTTTGCTGACGTCCCGGCGGACGTCCTGGCACCCTTCGCGGACCTCGTCCACTGGACCGCCATCGCGTACGAGAGACAGAGCCTCATTGCGGGCAAGGTCCTTGCGCGCTTCCCCGACGAACTCTCCATCGAAGCCGCGAGCGATGCGACGACGTCAATCCTCCGGCCCGACGAGCGGAACGCCATGGCCGTCATCGCGAACGACCTCCGCGTGGCGATCGCGACCTTCCAGGAGGCCATCGCCCACCGGACCACCACGGCATCGGTGCCCACGGTCATCCTCCCCGGCGGCCTCGTCATCCTCGGCGGCGACGGTGACGACGCGTACACCGGGCAAGGCATCCTCCTCCACGTGGACATCGCCGGGAACGACGTGTACGAGACCAACGCAGGCGGCGCCTGCCCCGACCCCCTCAGCACCGCGCACCGCTGCAACCTCCTCGCCCTCGCCGTCGTCGCCGACTTCGCGGGCGATGACCAGTACCTCTACGACGGGGAACCCGCGGCCGTCCAGGGCGCCGGGTCCATCGGCGGCCTCGGCCTCCTCGTGGATGCCGCCGGGAACGACGTGTACGAAGCGCACTTCACACGCGCGAACCGCGGCCCCTTCTTCCAGTACGTGGACGGCGGCGCCCAAGGCTTCGCGCAAGCCGGCTACGCGGGATTCTTCGACGCCATGGGCGACGACACGTACCTCCTCACCGTGAAGAGCACGGGCGGCCGCGACATCTGGGGCTTCGGCCAAGGCTTCGGCAGCCTCGGTGGCCTCGGCATCGCCCACGACGCCCTCGGGAACGACCAGTGGCTCGGCGAAGGACGCGGCATCACCGGCGGCACCCGCGGCTTCATGGGCCTCTACACCCACGGATCCGGGTTCTACGTGGGCGTCGGCCTCATGATGGACACCGGCCTCGGAGACGACCGCTACCACAACCATCTGGAAGCCAGCACCACGGACTACTACGCGGAAGGGTTCGGCGCGTTCGCCGGCCTCGGCATCATGTTCGAGGACGGCGGCAACGACGACTACTACGCAGTGGAAGTCGCCCACAACCCGCACATCAATCCCCTCCTGAACTGTGCGTACGGCACCGCGAGCCTCGGCGGCGTCGGCGTCTTCGTGGACCTCGGTGGCAACGACCGCTACTACGGTGACACCATCAGCCCGCGCGTCGCATCCACCATGAACGAGGGCTTCGGAGGAATCGGGGCCGCGTACGGGCTCTTCGTGGACGTGGGCGGCGACGACGAGCACATCATGCTCGCCCACGGCGGACAAGGCAGCATGGTTGCGGGGCGCGGCGAAGTCCTGCAGGGTGGGAACATCATCGGGAACTACCTCGACCTCGGCGGCGACGACCTGTACGTCGGACCCGGCAGCGACGACGCCGTGTGGCTCGGCGGCGCAGACGTGAACGACCCCGTGGGGGTGCTGTGGTGAAGCGCGCGCTCATCCTCCTCGCAAGGGCGGGTGCCATGGCGGCGGCGTCCCTGCCCGCGGCGGACGCCGTGACCGTTACGTGTGAAGGCGAATGCGCCGTCCAGAGCCACAGCTTCGCGAGTCTGCCGCCGGTCCTCGTCGTCCAATCGGGGACCAACGTGACATGGACGTCGCTGGATACCTCCCATGTGAACACGGAGTACCTTCCGCCCGGGGACCCGAACCGGTCCGAGAGCTGCTTCTTCCAGCCGTTCAGCCCCTTCGCGCCCAGCGAGCCCGTGAAGTTCGAGATCCGCGGCAAGACGCTCACGCACCTCGTTGCGACCTCGAAGGACCCGGTATCCGGCGAAGTCAAGACGTACCGCTGTGAGGGCGCCGAATCGCTCTCCGACGGATCCCAGGTGCTGACGTACTACTGTGTGCTGCATCCCCAGATGCGCGCCGCGGTCGTGGTCACGGCGTAGGAATCCGGCGAATCGAGACGCGGTCGGATCCGGGTCCGCCGAGCGCGGCGGGCCCGTGCCGACCCGGCGAGTGCGCCTCTGCGGCAGAATTATCCCCGCGCATCCGTGTCCGTCGCCATGGAGAATGATCCGCGGCGGGATGCGGCATGAGGGTGCTCCTGACCCTCCTCGTGCTCGCCCCGGCATTGGCGGGGTGCGCGACCTCGGTCCCGGACTCTCCGGAAGCGGTGTCGGGACCTGCCGAGGATCCCTTCGCTGGCTTCCTTCTGGACGGGCAGGAACCGACCGTGGTGGACGTGAACGCGACCACGGTTTACTTCCGCTGGGCGTCCACGGCCCCCGTGGTCGCCCCCGGCACGGCCCCGATCACCCACTCCGTGGACCTCACCGTCCCGGCTGGGCCCACCCTCGTCATCACCACGGCCGTCACATGGGGAGCACGGGACGCTGACCTGGACTTGGTCGTCCGCCGCGACGACGGCTTCGTCATGTGCCGGTCCGCCGACGGCCCGGCCCGGTTCGCCGAGCCCGAGGAATCCTGCATCGCAAGCCCACGGGAGGGCCGCGACGCCGGCACGTGGACCATCGAGGTCGTCGCGTTCGAGAACCTCGAGGAAGACCTTCCCTTCGCCGTGGACGTTCGCGTCGCCGTCCCGAAGCATCCCGCCATCGACCCCGAGGCGGGCGCGCGCTTCGACGCCCCCGTGCTCATCGGCGACACCGGCGACTCCGAGGCAAGCCTGTTCATCGCGCCCGACGGCACCATGCTCGCATGCTCCCATGGCGCGTTCGACGGCCCCTCCCCCCTGTGGGCGAGCCATGACGCGGGCGACACTTGGACGGAGATCACGGTCGCACCGAATCCGCTTCCGAGCGGCGACTGCGACGTCGCCATCACGAGCGATGGCACGTGGTACATGCTCTACAACACCATCGCGTCCGCGACCGTCGCGAGCAGCACCGACCAGGGTCGCACGTGGCAGGTGCAACCCGTGACCGGGCACCCGTTGACCGGCGCCGTGGACCGCCCGTGGTTCCTGCCCGACGGCGACGCCATCGTGATGACGTACTCGAACGCCGCAGCCGCCGCTCCCGCAGCCCATTACTTTGCGCGCTCCACGGATCGCGGACTCACGTGGCCGGAGCATCGGGTGATGGGACACGCGGAAGGGCCGGACCGGGTGCAGAAGATCGGCGGGGAACCCATCAACTGGGACGGGGGGCGCATCATCGTGGCTCCAGCCATGGCGCGCGCGGAAGCCGCCTTCGTCCCCGTCGCGGAATCCACGGTCGTCCTCCACCGCTCCGACAACGGGGGGCTCACGTGGGCCACCCACGAAGTGGCGGGGCCCTTCCCGGCACCCCTCGGCTTCGCCCACGTCGCGCGCACCTCCGACGGCACCCTGTACGTGTCGTACGGCCGAGGGTCCATCGGGAACACGACGATCGAGGTCGTGTGGTCCACGGATGACGGCACCACCTGGAGCGACCCCGTCATCGTCGCCGACCACGTGGCCTCCCGGAGCGTCTTCTCCGCATTCATCGATCCGCGGCCGGACGGCTCCGCCACCCTCGCATGGCTCCAGGTGAGCGGCGGGCCCGATCGCGTCGCCGGGAACCAGGTGTGGGTCGCACGCGTCGATGCGCAAGCGGATGAGCCCGTGGTTTTCGTCGGCGGCATCACGGAGCCGTACGATTCGAACTTCGTGTACGAGTTCATCATGGTCCGCCACGACGCGGACGGACGCGCCCATGTTGTGTACGTGGAAGAGCCCGGGGACTGCCCGGACGATCCTCGCGCGTGCCGACAGGTGCAGCGGGTGCTCCTCGCGAGGGAAGTCGTGGGAGTGACCGGCGCGTAGACGCGGGAAGGGGCACGGGGCAGGGCGCTCCCGCGGGGTGGTGCCAAGGTAGCGGAAGTTGCGGGCCGCGAGGGGTCTGCGGGTGTTTGTGGCCCCGGCCAGCCCACCCCCACCCGCCGCCTCGCGCGGCAAGGCGGCGGGTTGCACCCCGCCCCTTGATTCCACGCGCTCCGCCTCCCCGGGCACGGGCGACGGCTGCAAGGGAGTAGCCTCAAGCGGGCACCACCGGGGGCGGCGTCTGCCGGCGCATCCGAACGGGGACCTCCTCCACCAAAGGCTCGCAGGGATCCTCGCCCGTCATCGACACATGGTCCCCGGAATGGTACCACACCAATCTTCACGTCGGCGATCGCGTTTGCCGTTCCGTGACCCGTTGCCTCGTCGCAATCCTGATCCTCCTCACGCTTCTGCCGGCGGCTTCGGCGCTTCATCCCGCACCAGCCTCGGAAGGCCTCTCGGAGAATCCCCTCGTCTGGATGCATGTGGCCGTCGCGGGATCCGCGTCGGGCGACGCATCAGGTTCCCAGCCGGAATCGGGGACCGGGCCTGCGGAGGAAGGCACGTACTCCGTGACCTGGACGTACGCATGGCGAGGAACCGTCGAGCTTCGCCAATTCCCCGACGACCCGCAAGGCACCCTCCGCGGCAACGCATGGCTTTCCGGGGGAGGCGCCGGATCCGCGTACATGCACATCTACCAGCACTACGACGGCTGGGAGCACACCTTCGATTCCGACTGCGCCTTCGAGAAGACGTTCAACGACGGCCAGGGCCACAGCTACTGGGCCATGGCGAAGGCCAACGCGGACACGGGGGCCTTGGTCGTCAGCATCAGCACGGCCGACCTTCACGAATCGGATTGCCGGTACAATCCGGCCCTGTCCCCCCTCGACCCCGGGGACGCGCCGGCGGGGCCGACTCCCGGCGGCATCGACCTGGAACCGGAAGCCGTCCTCCGATTCGAGATCCCCACGAGCGGCGGGGACACCCGGTTCTTCCCGTCGTGGACCGGGGACATCCGCGGAGCCGGCGGCAAGGGCGCCCCGTACTGCGGAAACGAATTCATGGGCGTCTCCTCCTACATGGAGGGCACGTGCCGCGTGAGCGGTCAGGTCAAGGTGAACGCCATTATCGACCCATGCGCACGACTTTGGGACTCGTTCGATCATCACGTTTCGGAGGTCGGTGCGCTCACCCCACCGCCGTCCGGGTCGAGCGAGTCACAGGTCCGCGCCTTCGCCGTCGCAGCGCGCGCGGCGATCGGAGCGTACCTCGGGGACGCGCGCGCGCTCGACATGTACTGCGGCGGCGCGCCCGACTTCGACGAAGGCGTCCTCGCCGCGGCTGAAATGATCCTCGACGCGTGGCGCGATGTTGAGCGCACCCACGGGCTCGGTCCGCAGGCGACCCGCGACCTGATCAGCGCCATCCGCGCCCACCAGATGCTCGGTGGTGAGGAAAGCGATGGCAACTGGAACGCCCCCGCGGGCAGCAGCGTGGCCTCCGACGGCGTCGGCTTCGACGCGGGCACGCTGACCATCTCCGTGCACTCGCCGGTCTCCCTCCATGTCTGGGATGCCGACGGTCGGCATGTGGGGTGGGACTTGGGAACGAACGCGCCCGAATCCGGGATCGCGGGTGCCACCTACGAAGGGCAACCCGGTGGCGCCCAGACCATCACGGTCCCTGCCGGCGTGTACAAGATCACGGCCGACGAGTGGGATCAGGGGTCGTACGCGGTGAACCTCACGTGGGGCGGGGTCGCGGGGAACGGAACGGAATTCCTGCCCCTGCGCTCGTTCAGCGATCGGACCATGGCCACGAATGTGCTCTTCGATGACGCGGGGTTCCTGTGGGGCGGCGCGCAACGCATCGCGAGCGGCGGTGACTTCCGGTTCGTGGAACCGCGGAGCGCGGCCATTGCGGACATCTTTGCGCCGCAGCGGACTGCCGGTGGGAATGGGGGTTCCGAAGCTGGTCCGGGTGGAGGTGCGGACGGAGGCCTTGCGGACGGCTCCAACAAAACGCCACCCGCCTCCGCCGCAGTGCTACTCATGAGCATCGGAATCGGGGCACTTCTCGTGCGACGTCAGCGGTGAGGGGGTCGCGGCAGCAGGTTCGGACGCGATTGCTGCGGATACGCCCGGGGCGCAATGGCGCTGTGGCTGAGGGCGGCCGCGCCTCTGAGGTGTCATCATCCACCCGCAGATCTCACCGCATCCCCCGCAGCCAATCCTGCAACGCCTCCAGCTCACCCTCCCACTCTGCCAGCATCTGTTTTCCCTCGTTGCAGGCACTCGTCACGAATCCCTTGACCTCCCCATACTTTCCGCGCACGTCTTCGCATCGCTGGATCGCCCCGTCCACGACCGCGCGGCGCGTCACGCCCGCCTTCGCCGCGACACGGTCCAACTTTACGGCGGCACGTGCAACGTCCACTTCTTCCTGCAGGGCGAAGAGATCGTAGAAGTCCTTGATGCGCTCGCGCCCGAAGCCTCCAACATCCTTCGTGATCGTGAGAATCTTGTCGGAGAGGAGGTCGTGGGCGCTTGCGCATTCGACACGGACGGCATGCGCGGGCGCGAGCGCAGGTTGCGTGAAGAAGCGGATCTCCCGCAGCATCGGGTCCATGGCCGGCAGTTCGTAATGCTTGACGTTGATCTGCACCCGCAAGAGGCGTGCCTGGATTTCCACGCGGCCGATCCGCGCACGCTCATCATACGGCGTGTAGAGGTAGCGTGCGTAGCTCACGGTGCCCGATTGCCGGTCGCTCCCGAATGGCAGGAGCGCGCCGTATTCGACGCCTTGGATGGTGGACGCCCGGCCCGAGTCGCGCAACTTCCGGTTCACCTGCTGGATTGCCGCGTCCACGGTGTTCGGGTGGGGGTGGCGGCTGTTGAAGTCGAGGTCCACGCTGATGCGCTGGCGCGCGGGCGGCAGGTATGACTGCACGCAGGTGCCGCCCTTGAACACGAGGAAATCCAGGTCCGCGGAGGCAAGGGCATCCAGAGTGTCAAGGTGCAGGAGGCTCATGTACGCCTCCCTGGGGTTCACGCCGAACGGTGCTGCGGCGCGCTCCAACGCGGCCTGGGTCAGGCTCGCCGGATCCCAGGTGTGCTCCAGGAGCCCGCGCGCATCGCGCTTCTCGTCCACGCTCAGGATGACGCGAGGCACTATCCCACCACCGTGTTGATGGCGTGGTCAAGGGCTTCCTGTTCCTCTTGTGTCAGATGGCGCTGCGCGTGTATTGCCGCCGGGAGGCCATCGTGGCCAAGACGTTCGTGGACGGCTGCGAGAATCACCTGCATCTCGCCCTCCATGTCCTCGCTGGGCGCGACCGCGAGAATCTCTCCGGCATCGAGTGCGCCATCGTGGAGGCCCTGCGCAACGCACAGGAAAAGGCCGTACAAAGGGATCTCCTGGAGCTTCCACGCTTCGACGAAGCCGCGCTCTGGCGTTGCGAACCAGACGCGGCCTCCGGCGCGGTCCACGGGGATGACTTCCGGGGGCACGTGGTTGACGCTGCGCGTGCGCAGGTGGATGCCGGCAGCCCGGTTCATGATCGCGGGCACGTCCACGTTCCCTGGCTTTTCCGTCAGGTTCGCGAGGACGTTCCCGCTTTCGAAATCGATGGGCTGCATCACGCGGCGGATGGCGGCATACCCGCCGATGTACCAGTTGT
>JBFILE010000188.1:0-7611 GCA_041599855.1 Thermoplasmatota archaeon | reverse complement strand
CGGACGAAGGTCGAACCTGGGTCGAAAAACCCGGGAAAAGAGCCGCCTGGGGGACTTGAACCCCCGACCTGCTGATTACGAATCAGCCGCTCCACCAACTGAGCTAAGGCGGCAAAACCGGACCCGGCCGGCGACGCCACTAAGCGCTCCCCTCATTTGAAGCTTCCGCGGAGTCCTCGCCGGGGAACCGGCCGGTCGCGAAGGCATCACGGGATCAGGAAAGGGTCGCGGAGTCGCCGGACATGGCCGGACAGAACGTCAATACTTGTACTCCTTGTCCGCGTCCTCGGGCGTGACACCCAAGCCGAGCGCCACGCGCATGGCCATGTTGAAGTAGCTCGCAAGGAGGTTCACATCGAGGACCTCGGGGTTCGAGAGGCCCGCCAACCGCAGGGTCTCCACATCGTCTGCGGACATGGCGCCCGGTTCCTTCGTGATCTTCGACGTGTAGTCGAGGATCGCCCGTTCCCGTGCGCTCACCGGGGCCTTGTGGTAGTCGGCAACAAGAAGCGGGACCAGTCCGGGCTCGCTCACGTAGCGCCCAAGGGCATCGGCGTGGTGCGTTGCCGCATAGTGGCACTTCGTGATGGACGCCACAACGAGGCCGATCATCTCACGCTCGCGCCGCGAAAGGACACGCTGCCCGTAATCGAGGGCCAGGTACAGGTCGAGGTTCGCCCGCAAAGCCTCCGGGTGAAGGGACTGCGCCTTCCACATGTTCGCGACGGCGCCGCGCTCGTCGATGATACGCGCGTACGCGTCCTTGAGCGCACCGTCCGCCTCGGACTCGGGAACCTCAGGAATGTAGGCCATGTAACCCGCCGGGCCGCGATTGCGCGTCCCGGGATAAAATATTACCCCGGACCCCGTCCGACCGGGAGCGGGTCCGACCGACTTCCAAACCCCTAATAGGGAAAGCCCGGCGTACCGCGCCACCGGGGCAACGGAGCATGCGCATCGGCTTCATCCATCGCGGCGGATTGTCCACGTTCATGGAACGGGACCTTGAGATCCTCCGCCGTCATTTCGACGTCGTGGACGTGCCCTACTCCGATTTCCGATCGATTCCGCGAGTCGTCGTCGCACTCACCCGCACCGACCTCTATTTCTCGTGGTTCGCGGACATCCACAGCGCCATCCCTGCGCTCGTGGCGAAGGCCACGCGGAAGCCCACCATCACGGTCGTCGGCGGATACGATGCGGCGCGCGTCCCCGAGATCGACTACGGCGCATTCCTCGTGGAGAACTTCCAGACGCGCGCCGTCCGGTACGCGCTCCGCCATTCCACGCGCGTCCTCGTCGTGGACCCGTCCCTGAAGGATGATGTCGTCGAGAACGGGGGCGTTCCCGCGGACCACATCCACTACGTACCCACCGGGTACGATCCGGAGGTCTGGAAGCCGGACGCCGCCATCGCCAAGGACGTGGTGCTCACGGTCGCGGGCGTGAACGCGGAGAGCGTCACCCGCAAAGGCATCGCAACCTTCGTGGAGACGGCGCGTCTCATGCCGGAGACGCCGTTCGTCATCGTGGGACGCGTCCTCGATGATGCCGGGCGCGCCCTCGAAGCCGCCGCGCCGCCCAACGTGACCTTCACCGGATTCGTCAGCGAGGACGAACTCGTCAGGTGGTACCAACGGGCCCGCGTGTACTGCCAGTTGTCGCGGTACGAGGGCTTGCCGAATGCGCTCTGCGAAGGCATGCTCGCGGGCGCCGTGCCCGTCGGCACCCGGTACTGCGGCATCCCGACCGCCATCGGCGACACCGGGTTCTACGTGGCATTCGGGGACGCTGCCGGGACGGCTGACGCCATCCGGAACGCATGGGAGGCACCCGGACTCGGAGAGCGCGCGCGGGCACGCATCGCGGACGAGTTCCCGAAGGACCGGCGGGAGCGGGAACTGGTCGCGCACGTGCGGGCGCTTGCGGGCGGGCGCGGGCGCGGGCGCGCATAGGGCGACCGGAGGTCACGTGATGTCCGGACGGCTGCGCTGAACGGGTGTGCCCTCACCCGTTCACCAACCACGGAACGGGTGTGTGCACACCCGTTCCGGAGCCGGCTCCGTGGATCACGTGATGTCAGGAATGCCCCGCTGAACGGGTGTGCCCCCACCCGTTCGCCGATATGCGCACGGGTGGGGCCCCACCCGTTCCCGACGGGCTTCCCTGCTTCCCGTGAACTCCGGACCGCCACGCCACTCCCCGAATCGTGGGACCCCCGTACCAGAATCGATGAATCAGCGTAGTCTCACGATAGGTTGGACGTGCACGGCTCCGGCTCCACGTTCCAAGAACGCGTCCCGCGTGATTTCCACCCCGGCGCGACAGCCATCGCGCCAGCATTCCTCCCCGTTTTCGCGGCCGCGTACCCTCCGGCCCTGACCCTCGTCTGGGGCGCCATCTTCATCGTCGCCATCCTGTTCCTCTGGGGCGCGGCTCGCGCCTACAACGATAGCGAGGAGCACGAGCACGCGCGCCGGATGCGTGGGTCGCTTCGCCGCATTGCGAAACCCGCGGATCGCCGGGACCGGTGAATGCGGGTATCGCGCGGCAGCTCGCGCAGCGCATGTGGCGAAGGGAAACGATGACCACGGGATCAAGGATCCCGTGGCCCGGGGGACGATTGCGCCACCCGATGCGACTCAAGCCGTCCCGAGCAGCAGCAGGTTCGGTTGCGCAACCAACCGCATCACGTGCTGCAGGAACGCGGCACCGATGTGTCCGTCGATGACGCGGTGGTCGAACGAGCCGCTGAAGTTCATGTAGTCCCGGACCACGATGGTTTCCCCGTCGTCCGCGACCGCGGGCGTCCGGCGGAGCTTGTGGATGCCCATGATCGCGACTTCCGGGTGGTTGACGACCGGCGTTGCGCCGAGGCCGCCGTCCTTCCCGAGGCTCGTGATCGTGAACGTGGACCCCGTGATGTCCTCACGGGTCGCCTTGCCGGTGCGCGCGCGCTCGGACAATTCCGCGATCTCCTTGCCGATCTCGAACACGCTCTTTTTGTCCGCGTCCTTCACGACGACGACCATGAGGCCACGCTCGGTCGCGGTCGCGATCCCGATGTTGTACCGGGGGCTGCGGACGAGTTCCATGGCGGCTTCGTCCATGCGGGCGTTGAGGTCCGGGTACTGGCGGAGGCCGCTCACAACCGCCTTCACGATGAAGGGCAGGTACGAGAGCTTCACGCCTTGCGCCTTGGCAAGTTCCTGGGCGTCCTTTCGGAGCTTCACGAGCTCGGTCACGTCGCACTCGTCCCAGTACGTGAAGTGGGCCGCGTGATCCATGGACCGGCGCATGTTCTCGAAGATGGCCTTACGCAGGCCACGGATGGGGACGCGCACCTCTTCGCCGGTGGTGGCGAGGGGGGCAACCGCGTACTTCGGGGCGGCGGCTGCGGCCGGAGCCGGGCCACCCGCGGACGAGAACTGCTGGACATCGACCTTCGTGATGCGGCCACCGTCACCGGTTGCCGGCACTTGTTCGAGGGTCACGCCGAGTTCACGGGCGAGCTTGCGCGTGGCGGGCGTGGCGAGGATCTTCCCGCCGGGGCGTGCGGTCTCCACGGCGACGGTGCCGGGCGCGGCGGCTGCGGGCGCAGGAGCCTTCTTGCGCCGGCGGCTGCCACCCATGTCGCTCGGGAGGTCGAAGAGGGTCTTCTCCTCCTCTTCACCCGCGTCGCCGTTCGAAGGTTTCGCGGGCGTCGGCGCGGCAGCCTCCTGTTTCTTCGCGGGGGCAGCCTTGCCGGCTTCCGTGATCTCAAGGATGACATCGCCGACCTTCACGACCTCTCCGGCTTGCGCCTTGATGGCGCTGATGGTGCCGGTGCGTGGCGACGTGATCTCCACGGTCGCCTTGTCGGTCATGGCTTCGAGGATCTTCTCGTCCTCCTTGATCTCGTCGCCTTCCTTCACGAACCATTGGACGATTTCGCCCTCGTGGACGCCTTCCCCGATATCCGGGAGCTTGAACTGGAACACCATCTTCAGCACCTCACGCGTACTTCGCCGACTTGCGGACGGCGTCCAGGATGCGGTCGACGGTGGGCATGTAATCATGCTCGAGGGTGTACGGGAACGGCGTGTCGAAGCCGGTCACGCGGTAGATGGGGGCTTCAAGGTGGTCCACGGCTTCCTCCGCGAGGAATGCCGCAATCTCGGCGCCGTAACCGCAGAGGCGCGGGGCCTCGTGCACGATGACGGGGCGGCCGGTCTTGCGGAACGAGGCGAGGATGGTCTCCTTGTCGAAGGGCACGAGCGTCCGGAGGTCCACGAGTTCGCACTCGATTCCCTCCTCCGCCGCTTCCTTCGCGACTTCCTTGCACACCTGGAGCATGGCGCCGTACGCGTACATCGTCACGTGGTCACCGGAGCGCTCCACGTTCGCCTTCCCGAGAGGAACCGTGTAGGCTTCCTCGGGGACGTCGCCCTTGATGGCGCGGTAGATGCGCTTGGGTTCAAGGAACATGACCGGGTCGGGGTCGCGGATGGATGCTGCGAGGAGCCCCTTCGTGTCGTAGGGGTTCGATGGCACGACGACCTTGAGGCCCGCGGTGTGGACGAAGTACGCTTCCGAGCTCTGGGAGTGGTAGTGGCCGCCGCGGATGCCGCCGCCGTACGGGGAGCGGATCGTCATGGGGACCGTGTACTGGCCACCGGACCGGTAGCGGAGCTTCGCAGCCTCGTTCACGATCTGGTCAAAGGCGGGATAGATGAAGTCCAGGAACTGGATCTCGGGCACGGGCCGGAGTCCGTTCACGGCCATGCCGACCGCCGCACCGATGATGCCGGCTTCTGCGAGGGGCGTGTCGATGACGCGTCCTTCGCCGAACTGCTTCTGGAGCCCATCCGTTGCGCGGAACACGCCGCCGTTGTTCCCGACGTCCTCACCGAGCACGACGATGGCGTCGTCACGTTCCATTTCACACTTCAGCGCGTCCGTGACGGCTTGAACGACAGTAAGTTGCGCCATGATCATTCCTCCTCCCGGTTCTCGTCGTCCCCGACGATGCGTTTCAGGTCGCGGTACTGTTCCTCGAGGTGCCACGGCATCTCTTCGAACACGCCCTCGAACATGGTGCGGAGCGCAGGTTCCGGCGTCTTCTCGACGTCCTCGACCGCGGCCTGGATCTCGGCCTTCGTGCGCTCCGCGAGCTCGTCCTCGCGCTTGTCGTCCCAGATGCCCTTGTTCTCAAGGTACTTGCGCATCCGGAGGATCGGATCCTTCTTCTTCCATTCCTCGTACTGGGCCGGCGGGACGTACCGCTTCGGGTCGTCCGAGGACGAGTGCGGGCCCATGCGGAAGGTGACTGCCTCGATGAGGGTCGGTCCGCCGCCTTCGCGGGCGCGGTTCACGGCCTCAAGGTTCGCCAGGTAGACGGCGAGGATGTCGTTCCCGTCCACGCGGATGGATGGCATCCCGTAGGCGTCCGCCTTCTGGGCGTACGTCTCGCTCGCGGACTGGAGCTTGGACGGGACGCTGATCGCCCACTGGTTGTTGTTGCAGATGAACACGACCGGGGTCTTCCAGACGGCCGCGAAGTTGAGGCCGACGTGGAAATCGCCCTCGCTCGTGGATCCGTCGCCGAAGCCGACGGCGGTCACATTCTTCTCGCCGCGCAGCTTCTGCGCGTACGCCGCGCCCACGGCTTGGGGAACCTGGGTCGTGAGGGGCGAGGAGATGCTGAAGAAGTTGATGTTCTTGAAGGAGAAGTGATTCGGCATCTGCTTCCCCTGGATGATGTCCTTCGCGGACCCGTACAACTGGTGC
Organism: Thermoplasmatota archaeon; assembly: GCA_041599855.1. Lineage (GTDB taxonomy): Archaea > Thermoplasmatota > SW-10-69-26 > JACQPN01 > JAJPHT01 > JBFILE01. The sequence continues at coordinate 1,842 of JBFILE010000188.1, read as the reverse complement.
ACCATGTCGCCGATGGTGGCGCCGCGGTACAGGGCCACGGCGAGGTCGCGGTAATGGGGGAAGTACCAGTCCTCGGTCTTCATGGAGGCGGCGACCCCGGTGGGGATCGCCTCCTGCCCTTCGCTTCCGATGTAGAAGTTGATGCGGCCTTGGCGCTGGAGGTTCATTCCGCGCTCATTCAGGGCTCGCGTGCGGTACATCGTCTCGTACATCTGGACGAGCGTCTTGTCGGGTAGGGAGGGGTCCCTGTCCTTGTGGACCGAGCCATCCGGTTTGATGACTTGGAGGAGATTTTTGTCAGAGGGCAAACAACGTTCCTCCCAACGGCAGGCACCCTCGAAACGGGGCTTCCGCCGACTGGATGGGCTCGGCCAAATCGGTTGTTGTAGATAAAGTTACCCCGATCCACGGCGAGGGGGGAATGGTACTCGATGCCGAGATCGTTGAGCTGACCGCCCCATCTGCCCATGCCCCACATGTTCCGGACCACCCGGGACATCTGTCACCTCGGCTGAACCAGTGAGATAGACGCATGGAGGACACAAAGCTTAAGACCCGTGCGTCAAAGTCGCATGATGTGAGGTGTGGAGGCCCCCTTCACGCGGCCTTGGTCGCGTTTACGGTAATCGCTCTCTCGACGGCGACGACCCTTGTGGGTGCGTCGTCGATCGGGGACAAGGCTCGTCCGGATGATATCATCCCGAAGGGGGACATCAGCCACGGCGATACGTGGACCTTTGATTTCCTGCCCTACGGCACGTCCGTCGACATCACCATCGACCCCTACCCATTGCCGTCGTACACGCTCAAGGCCAACGTGCGCGGGGTCCCGCTGTTCGAGTTCGGCACGGTCGAATACAGCAGCCTGAGGGACGCGCAAGCACTCCTTTTCGTCGCGGCCCTCGCCTCCGAGATGACGCTCACGACGGCTCGTCAGTCCCCACTTGAGGACATGGTTGCCAAGATGGCCAAGGCCGCCGCCGAGTCCGATGACGCCTTCGCGCGCACCGTGGCCCAGATGAAGGGCTCCGTCGACCAGGACCGGATCATCGGCGAGATCCTCCGCTGGAGCGGCGAGGACATGGCTCCCACCGCGGAGTTCGAGGCACGACCGACCTCGGGTGCGGCGATGCCGTCCGCCAATGGACTCCTCAAGATTCGTCCGGATGGTATCGCGGCGGACGCGAGCGCGTCCCCGAACGGTGAACGGGGTTCCGAAACCCGCGTCCGAATCGACACGCGCGATACGGTCCAGTCCGTCGGGAATGTCGCCGGCACCAACGGCAAATCCGCGCAGGGTCCGCCGCCGCTCCGCGCCCCCATCGGCGACCACGGGGCCGCATCCGATCCTTCCACGTCGACGGGTGTGCCATCCAGCCGGGTCGCAGGCGCAGGCCCCGGCTCTTTTGACAAGGCCCCTGCGCCTGCCGAGGGCACCCCGACGGCACCCCTGACCCCCAGGATTGCGAGCGCCGCCGTCGCCCCGATTCCCACCGCAATCGACGAGACCGCAATCGCGGCTGCCGGTGCCGCCGGCTTCCTGGCGTTCCTTTCATTCCTTCTCTGGAGTCACCGCCAGAGTCGCGCCGACGTGCTCAACCACCCGAACCGGCAAGCAATCTATGCGGCGATTCGGGCCGAGCAGGGCATTCACCTTGTCGCCCTTGCGAAACGCGCGCAAATGGACCTCGGCGTCGCACGCTACCATGTGAACCTCCTCGAAAAGGCCGAAATGATCACCATGCGCCGCGCCGGCCGGTACCTCGCGTACTTCACGAACCCGGCGCCGACGCGCGAAGCCCAATCCACGGTCGGCGTGCTCAAGGACCCGACGCGCAAGCG
>JBFILE010000187.1:0-7634 GCA_041599855.1 Thermoplasmatota archaeon | reverse complement strand
TGACCGGCATCATGCTGTACTTCCACCTCTTCGGCCCCCTCACCAAACGCGAAGCCGCCATCGTGCATCTCGTCGCCGCCATCCTCCTCCTCGCCCCCGTCGCCATCCACGCCTCGCGCGGCTACACCGTCTGGCACACCCGCACCCTCGCCAAAGCCCGTGCCATCACCGCCGCCGACCGCGCAGGCAAAGGCGCCTTCGCCCGCACCGCCCACGAACGCGCCACCCGCCGCCAATTCATCCGCATCACCGCCTACGCCGCCGCCGGCCTCGCCGTCGCATGGGCCTTCGGCCAAGCCACCCTCGGCCAACTCCGCGGCTGGCGCCTCAACTCCGTCGGCGACATCCCCCCACTCACCAAGGAAAACTACCGCCTCCGCATCACCGGCCTCGTCGCCGAACCCATCGAACTCACCTACCACGACCTCGCACGCATGGCAAGCGACACCCGCACCCTCACCCACCGCTGCGTCGAAGGCTGGACCTACACCGACACCTTCACCGGCGTCCCCCTCCCCGACGTCATCGCCCGCGCAGGCGGCATCCTCCCCGGCGCCCGCCAATTCATCCTCAAAAGCCCCGAAATCTCGAACCAGGGACGCCTCCGCGGCACCCCCTACACCACGAACTTCCCCGTCGAAGACGGCATGCACCGGAACGTCTACCTCGTCTACAAGGTCGCAGGCGTCGACCTCCCCCCCGAACACGGCTTCCCCGTCCGCCTCATGACCGAACGAAAATGGGGCTACAAGGCCTGCAAGTGGCTCACCGAGATCGAAGTCACCGACGACGCCGCATACGAAGGATACTGGGAACGCCTCGGCTACCACAACGATGGCGACTACCCCGGACCCATCTTCGCCTGACCCCCCCCCCGCATCGACGTGCGCACCGATCAGGCATCAACCGGAAACCGACCCCCATCATCCTGCCATGCCACCGCCCGGATCGGTGGCTTCGCGAACGCTCGTCGGCTCAGACGTCGCCCGCGCACTCCGCAACCTGGGCGAGCCCGCGTTCGCCCACGTCATCAGCGAACTCATCGCGGCATCCGACCCCGAACTCCCGTGTCCACGTCCCGGCCATCCCTCCGGGGAATCCTCGACAGCGTCCTCTCGAACCTCGATCGTGCGTGGAATTCGACGCCGGGTCATTGACCGTGACGTTCGTTCGTCGCCAAGGCGGTGCCCTCCATCGCGCCTATCGCCTGCGCCGCGGGGACGGCACCTGCATGGAGGTGCCGGTGACCAACCCGGTCCGCGCTCGCCTCCGAGGATCCCCATGGTCCCATCCTCATCGTCGACCTGGCGCGCGCGTGAGCGCCGGTCCCGGCCCCGCCCCGCAGACTGCGGCGCGACGGTCATTGATGTCGGGACGCCCAAAGGACGAGGGCAGCCACACTGGAGTACGGATGCCAGCCGGCGCGCAGCGTCTCCATGTGCGGCCCCGCTTCGTCGCGGTCCACGCCGTAGGCCTCCGCAACCGCGACCCGCAGCCCCAGGTCCTCCGGGGCCACGACATCCGGCCGGTGCAGGTGGAAGATCAGGAACATCTTCGCGCTCCACGTGCCGAACCCCTTGACCCGGGTGATGGCGTCCACGACCGACTCGTCGGACATGGAGGGGAGCGCGTCAAGGACGAGGCGCCCATCTGCGACATGCTCCGCGAGGTCCGTCGCGTACACGGCCTTCCGTCCCGACAACCCGGCTCCACGGAGGCCATCGATCCCCACGGCAAGGACCCGTTCCGGCGATGCGTCGCCCAGGCAATCCATGAGTCGCCGGTGGATGGCGTTCCCGGCCGCAACACTCACCTGTTGGTACACGAGGGCGGAAAGCAGCGCTTCAAAGGCGCTTGCCCGTGGCGGAACGGTGCGGGACGGAACGATGCGGGAGGAAAGCCGGTGGATCACCGGGTCGCTCACCTTCCACCGGGCCCGGGCAGCCGGCATCATGGCGATCAGGGGATCGGCGGACATGATCCGGCGGATCCCCGCCTTCCGGAATGAAGGGTTCGGAGAGGTGCGCCCGATCCGCCGATCCGGTGCGGCGGGCCGGCCCGCGTGAACGGGACGGAACCTTGGCAGGCGGCCGCGCACCGCACATGGCGGAGCACCCCTGAGCGCAGGATACCGGATCGACGGCTCGGGTCCCTCAGCGTTCTCTTGGCCCGGGTTCATATCCCTTTGGATGGAAAATGGCCGCCAACCGCGTCAAAGGGGTTGCGCCCGATGAGGTGCGGCGGGCGGCCGTGGGCGCGGACATGTGGCGCGCGCTGCTGCGGAAAGGAACGGCGGGAACGCGCGTTCGTGCGCGCGCGGAGCCGAACCCGTGCAGGGCCTGGTCGAGCCGGGTCGGCGAGGTCGGATCGCGCGGTTCAGGGCATCATTTCCATTCCGCAATGAGGCGGTCCACTTCGGCCGCGAGCGCCGTGTCCTTGTCCGTGATGGCCTTCGCGCTGTGGGTCCAGAGCTCCAGGGTGACGGTGTTCCAGTGGATGTTGATGTCCGGGTGATGGCCGACCTCTTCGGCGAGGGCCGCCACCTCGTTCACGAAGTTCACGGCCTCCATGAAATCCTCGAAAACGAGTTTGCGCTCAAGTTTCCCGTCCACCGCGCGCCATTCCGGCAGGGCCTGCATCTGGGACTCGAGTTCGGTGCCCACGAACTTCTTGGTCATGGCGACCGCGTGTGGCGGGGGCTTGGATATCCCTTTCGGGACGAGGCCCGGCGCCGGGGGGGCAACTTGACGGAATCGGGTCGCGTCCGGCCGCGACCGGCCGGTTCAACGGCGACCGGCCGTTGCCCGGCTCAAAGGTCGAGGAGCTTCGCGGCCATGGCGGCGCGCTGCATCTCGCTCGTGCCGCCGAAGATGCTCATCGCCCGCGCATCCCGGTTGTAGCGCTCCAAAGGCGCGTCCCGCATGAACCCGGTTCCGCCGTGGACGCGGATGGCTTCCTGGGTCACGCTCTTCACGTGCTCGCCCGCGTAGAGCTTCGCCGCCGCGGCGTCATGGGCGAAGTCCTCGCCCTTGTCCCGCTTGGCGGCCGCCGCATACGTGAGGAGGCGGGCCGCCCGCGCGTGGAGGTCCATGTCGCTGATCTTCCACTGGATGGCCTGGAAGTTCTTGATCGGCTGGCGGAACTGCTGGCGTTGGTTCGCGTACTCGCAGCTCGCATCGAGCGCCGCCTGCATGAGGCCGGTTGCGAGGGCGGCGACACCGAGGCGCGCGAGACCGAGACCTTCGAGGGCGACTTCGAGGCCTTGCCCTTCGGCGCCAAGGCGGTCCGCTTCCGGGACCTCTGCGCCCTTCAGGAACACCTGTGCGAGTTGGGCGCCGCGCACGCTCATCATGCGCTCGGGGTGCCCGAAGACGAGGCCGGGCGTGTCCTTCGGGACCACGAATGCCGTGAGGCCGGGGGCGTCCCCGTCGAGGACGTTCGCGAAGACGATGTACACGTCCGCTTCGCCGCCCCCGATGACGAAGCTCTTGAGGCCGGTCAGGAGGTACGATCCGGACGCCGTGCGCTCGGCGACCGCGCGGACCTGCTTGAGGTCGCTCCCCGCGCCGGGCTCCGTGAGGGCCCACGCCGCGATCTTCTCGCCGGCTGCCAGGGAGGGCAGGAAGCGGCCGCGGAGGTCATCGGACCCGTATTTCGCGATCACGTGGCTTCCGAGGGCGTTGGCCGCGACCATGGCGGTGGCGGTGGTGCCGCATCGCTTCGCGACCTCCTCGACGGCGACCACGAAGGAGCCCGTGTCGGTGCCGGCTCCGCCCTGATCCGCGGGGACGAGCATGGTGAGAAGACCGAGGGACGCCATCTTGGTGAGGGATTCCCGGGGGAAGACGCGCTCATGGTCCACCTTCTCGGCGGCGGGAGCGATCTCCGCGTCCGCGAACTCGGCAACCATCTTCCGGATCATGTCCTGGTCTTCGGAGAGCTCAAAAGGCATTGTGACACCGGATGGCGTGCGCAACGCTGACTCGGGGGTTTAACCTTTCTCACACTATCTCCCACCACGAGGTAAAATCGGGCGGACGTGGCCGTGGTGGTGGTGGTGGTGGTGGTGGTGGTGGTGGTGGGGTGGTGCGTGGCAACGGGGGTCGGCCGTCCACGGCGCCGGGCCCACACGCTCACGCTTCAAGGAGGTACACGCTTTCCCCGCATTCCGGGCACGCGTACCGCGCCGGGCGCTCCTCCGCATCCACCGTGAGGATGGCATCGCAGCGGGGGCAGGATTGGGTGATGCCGATGCCCGCGGCGGTGGCCGGCTGCGGCGTGACCTTCGGGATGCCACCCCACGCGCGCCGCGCCGAGTAGAGGGACAGCCCGATTCCCACGAGGGTGGCGACCGGGAGCACGAGTCCAACGCCCCGGTACATGGACGCGGCCGGCGCCGCCACGAGGATGAGGGTCGCAAAGGTGAGCGACTGCACACTCCACATGATGGAGCGTTTCATCTTCGGAATGCCGTGGAGGACGCTCCCGCTCCACGCAGCCGTGCGGATGGGCACCACAAGGAGGAGGACCACGGTGACGGCGGCAATGAGGGATCCCTCGAGGGCGAGGGCGCCGGGCATGCCGGCCGTGTGCAACGTGGCTTCATCCCCCGTGAACCATGGCCACGAGCCACCCACGGGAAGCGCGCCGGCCGCGTACGCGATGGCTGCCGAGAACGCTCCCGCTTCGAGGGCTCCGTGGGCGCTTTTCGGAAGAAGGCGCCGGGAGGCGCCTTCTGCCGCGAGCCACGCGGGCTCCCGCAGGCGCACCGCAGCAGTCAGGCCGAGAGCCAATCCGATGATGCCGATGGCGGCGACGACGAGGAGGGCGAGGGCGCCCGCCCCGTCCGGATGGATGAGGCGAAGGGCCCCCGTGAAGATGAAGCGGGCGCCGGACGCGGCCGCGATGAGGGCCGCTGCGAAGCCGGCGACCGGGGCTCGCGCCGGGTGGCCCATGCTGGCGAAGGCCAAGGTTGCGAGCGAAACGGTTCCTACGAGCACCGTCGCGGTCACACCGATGGCCATCGGAAATGCCGGCAGGAACCCGAACGCGAGGAGCCCGCCGGCGCCGCCGGTCGCCACGGTCGCGAGGATGGCCCACAGGGGATGCGGCGGCGGTCGCACGCGGCCGCATGAGCCCGGAGGATAATAGAATGCGTGCCCGGGGCGTACGGGATCGGCCGGTTGCCCGGGTCCTTCAGGGGCGCCCGAGGATCTGGCCCCCGAATCCGAAGAGGATCGCTGCCACCACCACCATGAGGGCAAGGGTCAGACCGACGATGAGAATGGTGGTTCTCGGATCGCTTCCGAGGACGATCGGGATCGGGCCGATGAGGATGACGCCGCCGCCACCGAACCGGCGCCGTCCACTGGGGCCGGGGCTCGATGATTCGTCCGCGGATTCGCGGGCGGGTCCCGGCGGCGTCTGGTCAGGCCAGGGGGCTCGGGCGCCGCCCCGGGATGTCTCCGGTACGGCCCCGTCGAGCCGGTCCCTTGCCCGTGCGACCGACGCGGATGCAAGGGCAAGGAATGTGGTGAATGATAGGGCCATGGCGAGGAATCCCCAGGGGCCCGAACCGACGAACAGCGGGATGATGAGGAGCAGGTGGACCGCGAGTTCGCCCCGGGCGAACGCGATTGCGGCCGATGCGGCTGCGAGGGCGCCAAGGGCACCTGCGACAAGGTATCGCGCGCGCGTATCCACGGACCCCCATCATCGCGCCGGGGGATTCAGGGTTTCGGTGGGTCGCCCGAGCCGCAGCTCATTGAGCAAGAACACAGTGCTTCAGGAATCGGACGCCTGCGCCGAGGCGGGCCGGAATCGCGCAGAAACGATGGTGGCCACGCACGGCACGCGGCGCCGCGGCATCACGCCGAACGACGTGACATGGCGCGGGGTTGCGCCGAACGGCGCGAATGGGAATAGTGGGCCCAATCGGATTCGAACCGACGGCCTCCCGGTTATCAGCCGGGTGCTCCAGCCAGACTAAGCTATGGGCCCGTGTCGCCGTCGACCACACGGGTCGGGGCTCGCGTAGATTCACGTTCCCCTATTTATGCGTTCGGCAGGGCGTCCCGCGGCCCCTCGGGCCCGGTGCCCCAGGGGCATCGGCTGTGGTCATTAGGGCCCCTCGATGCGAAGGAGGGTCCGGCAGGCTGCTACCCGGCCTCTGATTGATATCGGAGGCCGGGAGCAGGACTATCACGCGCCGTCCGCCGTCGGCCTCCTGTCTGGACGTCACCTTCGGCACGACCCGGAAACGTTTTCGCCGCGGCACGATTCTTCCCCTTTCGGGACTCCCCCATGCCCGAGGCTCCAGCCGGCGATCTCGACGCCATCATCCGTGCCCATGCCCGGCTCGTGAACGACGCCATCGCCCGATACCTTCCCGCGGACGCGCCCGGAGCCTTCACCCGGTCCCTGCGCGACTACGTGGAATTCTCGCAGAAGCGGGTGCGTCCGAGCCTCGCCGTGTACGAGCCCATGCGGCACGTGATCGACGCGGGCGGGAAACGCATCCGGCCCACCCTTTGCCTTCTTGCGTGTGAAGCCATGGGCGGCCGCGCCGAGATGGCGGTCCCGACGGCAGCCGGCATCGAGTTCCTGCACACGTTCACCCTCGTCCATGACGACATCATGGACCGCGCCATGACCCGGCGTTCGCGGCCCACTGTCGGTGCGCTCTGGGGGGACAACGTCGCCATCTGCGCGGGGGACGGACTCTTCGCCCTCGCATTCCGCGCCATCGCATCCAACGCCGAGGTCGCGGGCGTGGACCCGGCACGGGTCCTCCGCGTCGTCACCGAGGCAAGCGAGACAAGCCTCGCCTTGGCGCAAGGCCAGACCATGGACCTCCAGTTCGCCCAGCGGACGGACGTGGACCCCGAGGAATACCTGGAGATGATCCGCCTCAAGACCGGGGTCCTCCTCGAATTCAGCCTCATGGCGGGGGCCGTCCTCGGCGGGGGCTCGGATGCCGCCGTGGGCGAGATCGGGAAGATGGGCCCGCCCCTCGGCATGGCCTTCCAGGTCCGCGACGACATCCTCGACCTTGTGGGGGATGAGGCGCGCACCGGGAAGCCGCGCGGCCACGACATCCGGACCGGCAAGCGGTCCCTTCCCGTGTGCCACACACTCGTCCATGCGGATGCGAAGGACAGGGAACGGTTCCTCCACATCCTCGACAAGCCTGTGGATGAGACGACGGACGCCGAGGTCGCCGAAGCGATCCGGATCGCGGAGGACGCGGGCGCCATCACGTACGCGCAGGGGGTCGCCGAGGACCTCCTCCGGCGGACGAAGGCCGGCATGGCCGCGATCCCGTCGAGCCCGGGCGGAAAGAGCCTCGGGGCCCTCGCAAGTCTCGCGGATTACATCGCGCACCGGGATCGGTGAGGAAAAGGAAGGGGGCGATGGCGGGGTGCCAAGGTAACGGGATTTCGCGACCCGCGAGGGGTGGGTGAGGCAGTTGGCGCCCCCACCAGCCCACGCCAAACCTCGGCGCGCTTCGCGCGCCTCCGTAGCCACCCCCCCCCGGGGCCCCCCCGGGGCCCCCCCCCGGGGCCCCCCCAGGGGGCGCCAACGTAACGGGATCGCGCGGGTCGCGAGGGGTGGGTGCGACAGTTGGGGCCCCC
>JBFILE010000186.1:0-7708 GCA_041599855.1 Thermoplasmatota archaeon | reverse complement strand
GGGTGGGCAACTGGTCCACGTTTGTCAGCGTCGGACACTCCATCAACACAGCGGGCGCGGAGAGCACGGAGAGACAAAACGGGCTTGGATGGGCGGGCAGGCGGGCGTCGGGAGGCGCGCGGGCGGGCGCCGTCCGTCGTCGTCATGGGGCGGGCGAGGGGTGGGAGAATCTGCGGTCCGCCGACGTAGCGGGGTGGGCGGCCGAAGGCACAAGGGAGCACTGTTGGGCCGCTGCACCCGGGGGCGTCGTGGAGCCGTGGCGCGCCGCGCGTAAGCGTCTGGGCAGGCCCGTCGCTGCGCGGGATGAGCCACTCGACCCCCGCGCGCTCCGCTGCAACTGGCGTCCGCTCCCATGCACAAACAATCAGCTAAGTCCCCCGACACGTACGGAATCGATGGGGCGCATCCTTGCGCTCTTTCCCAGCCGGCCCCGCCTCGGTGGAACCCTTCCACGTGAGGCCGTTTTCGGCAGCGGGATGCTGGAGTGGTCCCGCGGTTCGGCCGCGAGCGAGCAGCAAGCTCCGTGCCGCGGGCCTTGCACTCCAAAGGCGAGTCGATGGCGTTCCCGACGCCGCCCCAACACGCCGTCGGGAACCCCGACTTCGCCGTCCCCGACCCCGCTTCGTCGCCGCATTCGTCCGCGACGCCCTCGACCCTTGTTTCCCGTGGAGCCACCGGCCTCAAGTAGGTCGCCCGCTTTGGGCGCGCCAGTGGCGATCCAAGCCCCCTCCTTCTGGACCGTGACACGCGCCGAAGGCGGCGCCATCACGCCCCGGACCTTTTCCAACGGCATGGACCAGGAGGAGGCCGTCCGCCGCATCGTCACCGAGTTCCGGCGCGCGAAACGGCGCCAGGAGCCCACCGACGTGTTCTTCCTTGCAGGCACCGGGAGCGGCAAGAGCATCGTCGCCCTCCTCACCGCATCCAAGGTGGGCCGGGCCATCATCACGATTCCCACGGTGAACCTGCAGAGCCAGTATGAGGCCGACTACGGCATCGGTGACGGGTCCGGTGGCGGCCGCATCCGGGTCACGCGCCCCGACGGCCGCGACCTGCAGTTGGCGAGTGTCAAGGGGCGGACCCGGTACGAGTGCACCCTTGAGGGAGGCACGGCGGCCGATGCGCACCCGTGCAACAAGAGTGGGAAGGACGCGGGCTCGAAGTGGCGCGTGGCGAGCGAGTGCCCGAAATGGTCCCCGATCATGCCGAAGGAGACCTTCCACGGCCTCATGAAGATCGATACGGGGAGCGGCGACCCGGACCTCGTGGACCATCACCTGTCCTTCCTCCGCGGGGCACGGGACGATGCCCGGGAGTATGCGGGGTACGAGGAGGAGTTCGTCCATGTCGGGGAGAAGGGGTGTCCGTACTTCGATGCCCACCTTGCGTTCGCCACGGCCGACGTGGTCCTCCTGAACAACCGGAAGTGGCAGATCGAGACGGAACTTGGCCGCAAACCCATGGTGGACGTGGAGATCTTCGACGAGGCCGACTCGTTCCTCGATGGTCTCTTCGACATGCAGCGGTTGTCCACGGACGCCCTCGTCACCCTCCTTGAGCGCCTCGACTACCCGGCGAAGGTGTTGAGCCTCCCCGAGGCCGCCCTCCGGGACCCGGCACGCCTCGTCGATTTCGAGGCGGACGTGACGCAGATGCCGGCCGAGTACGCGAAGGAGTTCAACGCGTTCCGCAGCCTCGTCCGGCGGTTGAAGACGTACGAGAGCCCGAAGGACTTCAAGGACGAGAAGACGTGGTTCGCCCTCGAAGGCGTCTTCAAGCTCCTCCGGGAGATGCCGAAGCGCGCCCTCGAACGCCTCCAGAACGAGTTCCAGGGGTACCCGTGGGCGACCATCCACGTGGAGAACGTCTTGGCGATCCGGGGCGTGGGCACCGGCGAGGATGATGGCCCCCTCGCCCGGTTGCGGGCGTTCGTCGAGAACAAGGAGAGCCTCGTCCTCGCGTACGATGCCGAGGGCGTGTACTTCACGTACGCGAGTTTCAAGGCACCGCTCCGGAACCTCCTTTCGCGGTCCGCGGGCCTGCGGCTCTGGATGAGCGCGACCCTGCCGAGTCCGGAGATCCTGAAGCGCGTGTACGGATTCGACAACCCCGTCATCATCGAGGGGGAACCGCGCTTCCAGGGCACCCTCCGCATCCAGCAGGTGCCGGAGGCGCCCCCGATCACCTTCAAGACGTGGCAGGATGACGCAACGAAGAAGGCGTTCGCCCGGGCCCTGGAATCCACCATGCGGCGCATCCCCGAGAACGAGAAGCTCATCACGATCGTGTTCGGGAAATCGCGCCTCGAGGAGATTGCGCCATACTCGCCGACGGCGGCGTGGATGTTGAAGGAGGTGGAGGCGGACGCGGAGCATCACGAGGATCGGCTCGCGTCCTTCATGGATCCGGCGGGGCCCCGGCACATGGTGTCCACCCGCATCGTCCGCGGCGTCGATTTCGAGGGCGCGAAATGCCGGAACATCATCCTCCTCAAGGACCCGATCCCGAACCTGTCGGGGAACACGTTCCAGGTGCTCCGGAAGAAGTGGCCGCAGCCGCTGTTCTTCAGCTACGCATCGGACATCGCCGACCGCACCCTCGCCCAGATGATCGGTCGCGGCCTGCGTGCGCCGGGCGACTGGACGCGTGTCTGGTGCATGGATGCGAAGCTTGTCCCGCGCATCCAGCGGATCACGGCGGGGAAGTGTGAGGTCGTATTCGACTGACGCGGGCCCCGTCGCCCGACACGGATGCCCGATTCCGGACGATTCCCCCCCGGGAACGGCCGCTCCCGGCCCCGGCTCGCCCGCCACTCCGACGTTGATGCGCCCCCCTCGGGAGGACGGGTCCAGCGGACAAAAAGGGTATAGACCCGTTGGACCCATGGCCACGTCGTGACCGAGGAAGTCGCTGCCGAGGCGCCAGGGGATACGGACACGGCCGAGTTGTCCCGCGCATTCGCCGCCCTTGCCAACCCGGTGCGCATTGCGCTTCTCCATCGTCTTGGCCGCCCGGCGTTCATGCCGGAGCTCGTGGACGAGATCAAGATCACGCGGCAGGCGCTGAAGAAGCACCTCGATGAACTCGAGGACGTGGACCTGATCATCGCGAAGCCGTCGCGGCGCGGCGCACTTCCCGCCACCGAGTACCGCACGAATCCTGCGGGGCTTTTCGCGTTCAAGGAGAACGTGCGCGGGATCGCCGTGTTCACGGACCCCCGGAACATGCCGCCGCTTCCCACCATCACCGTCCATCACGACGGGTCCACGGCGCCTACGGGCGCAAGCGGCCTCCTCCTCGTCCACGGGGACCAGCCGGGAAAATGGTTCGGCATGCCGGCCGCCGGGAACGTGGTCATCGGCCGCGATGTCGTCGCCGATGTCCCCCTTGTTTATGATGCGTGCGCGAGTTCGCGTCACGCGCTCCTCCGCCGTGGCCCCTCCACGTGGACGCTCACGGACCTCAGGAGCACGAACGGCACGACGCTGAACTACCGGCCCGTGCCGCCGGGCCAGGCCATCACCCTCCGGAGCGGGGACCTGATCACGATCGGGAGAAGCCATCTGCTCTTCCGGGACGGCGCCTGAATGGTCCTGTCGAAGGACCTCGCCTTCGGCGCGAACGTCGCGCTCGGCGTCTTCCTTCTCGCCCTCGGCATCCTCATCCTTCGCCGGAGCCCCGACCGGCGATCACGGGTCCCGCTCGCGTTGTACCTCGGCCTCGTGGGGCTGAACTACTCGATCGATGGCCTCGGGTACCTTGCGAATGCCGTTGGCGCGGACCCGATGCCGTTCCGTTATGTGGCGCTCCTGCCGACGCTCCTTGATCCGCCACTCCTCCTGTTCTTCGCCCTTGCGATCACGCGGACGACGATGCGACCCCTGTTCGTGGTGCTCGCGTTCGCGCCGAGCGCCATCCTTGCCACCATGTACCTGGCGGCACCGCCCGCGTCGCCGTTCATCGCGGCGTGGACGACGAGCGCCATCCCGGGCATCGTCCCGTCCGTCCTCGCGAACATCCTCCTCGCCTGCTACTACGCGTCGTCCTTCATCATCCTCGCACGCGCGTACTTCACGGAAACGCGCACCCTGCAGCGGGACCGATTGGCGGTGCTGTTCATCGGCTTCGGTGTCGTGGTCCTTCCACGCATCGCGCTCCTCCCCATCGACTTCGGCCTCCGCGGGAACGACTTCGGCGGCGTGACGATCCGGGTCATCCTCCTTGCGACCCTGGCGGGCATCCTGTACCTCGCGGCGCTGGAGTCGATGAATGACACGAACCGCGCCCACGTGAACCGTTCCCTCGGCGCCCTCATGGGCCTCCTTGCCGCAGTGACGGGTACCTGGATCCTGTCGTACGTGCCCATCCTGTCGGAGCCGTTGTTCTCCCTCAGCTATTCGATCCGGTGGTTCATCTTCATCGCCGTGTACGCGGGCGGGATCCGGCGGTACGACCTCCTTGAGTTGAACGAGACGGGGGAGCGGCGGATGCGGGGGGCCTTCCTTGGGGCCATCGCGGCCCTCGCGGTCACGGAACTCGCGGCCGTGTTCGCACACTTCGAGGGAATGGATGGCGTGCGGTCGTTCAGTGCGAGCCTTGCGCTCGTGGGCACGTACGCGGGGGCGCATCTTGCGCTCCAGCGGGCGAATCCGGAGGCGACCGGCGACATCGAATCGCGCCGTCTTGCCGTGTACCGTGCGCATGTGGAACTCGGGGAGCCCGCCGGGAAGCTGGAGATCGTCCGGGAACGTCTCGGCATCCCGGCGAAGACCGCGCGTGAGATCCGCGCAGTCGTGCAGATGGAGCACGCGCTCGTGAGTCAGCGCAAGCGCGTCACGCTGGAGGAGGGCCACGTGTTCGCGGATCGCTACGAGATCCGTTCGTTCCTTGGCGTCGGCACGTTCGGTCGCACCTTCCTTGCGTGGGATCGTGTGGAGCGCGTGAAGGTCGTGTTGAAGGAACTGCTGCCTTCGTGGCACGCGAACAAGGAGGCCCTTGCCGCATTCCGGCAGGAGGCCGGGATCGCGGTGAGCGTGCGCCATCCGAACCTGGTGCCGTTCCACGCGTTGGAATCCGTGCCCGGGGGACATGTCCTCGTCCTCGGCCACGTGGCGGGCGACACCCTTCATCGCATCGTGCGGAACGGCGGCCTCCCGGCCCCGGAGGCCGCGCGCGTCATGGGCGGCATCCTCGACGGTCTTGATGCCCTCCATCAGCGGGGCGTCATCCACCGGGACGTGAAGCCGGAGAACGTGATCGTGCAACCGGACGGGTCGGCGGTGCTCCTCGATTTCGGGGCGGCGTCGGTGGCGGGCGCCCGCGGCACGGAGCCCGCGGGGCGCGAGCGTCACCCGGGGACGCCCGCGTTCATGAGCCCGGAACAGGCGCGGGGTGGAACCATCACGGCAGCGAGTGACCTCTACGCGGCAGGCGCGGTCATGTGGGAGACGTTCACGGGCCTCAGCCACCCGTTCGGGGAGGTGCCGGAGGAATGGAAGGCCATCATCGCGCGTGCCATGGAAGCGGACCCTGCGGATCGGTGGGAGGATGCGGGGGCGATGGCGCGGGCGATCCGATCGGTGAAGGTGGAGTGAGGGGCGCGGGTGTTGGGGGCGGGCGATGGCGCGCGTGGGGGCCAGCGACGCGGCGTGCGTTGCGGCCAGCGACCGGGGCGCGCGTTGAGGGTGGGCGCGGGAGGCGCGCGTTGGGACGTCTGCCGTGAGCATACGAAGTGGTGACCGCTCGCGGACGTCCCCCTCGATGCTGGCGCCACGGGCGTGCTGCGATCGCGGGGAATGTGCGACGGCCTCTGATGGCGGGTCGGTTCGTAACTGGGTCGGAGGATCCGCGGATCGGTGAATCCATGGAGCGGGGGATCCGCGCATCGGTGGATCCGAGGGTGCGGGCGGGCGGCAATCCGAACAAGGGGTCGTCTTGCGTTCGGGGAGGCGGCGCGGGTGGAGGGGTGGGGTGCCCCCAACCCACGCGCGGCGCGGCGAGGTTGGGGGTGGGCTGGTGGGGGCCCCAACTGTCTCACCCACCCCTCGTGACCCGAGCATTGTCGTCCACCGAACTCCCGCAAGGCCGCTCCGGAGCCGCGCGAAACGCAGCGAGGTTCGCGGTGGGTTGGTGAAAGGAGTTCCAGTGATCACACCCCCCCGGTGGCCCGTGCAATGTCGTCCATCCACGAGTCCCGCAGGACGAAGAACCCAGTCACGCGAAACGCAGCGAGAGTAGCCGGTGTGTTGGTGGCCACGAAGTTGCGGGTCACGGATCCGACGCACTGTTCCCCGCCTCGGGGACCGTGGCCCCGCCGTTGGGTGAAAGATTCGCGATGGCACGCGTCTTCCACCACATGAGGGTGAGTCCGGAACTCGCCATGACGCCGCCGACGGCGAAGGCTCCTTGTACGGCGGCCCCGGCGCCCATGACGCTGGACCCGAGCCATGTGAGGGCCCAGAGGCCGGTGAAGGACCCGGCGGCACCGACCGCGCGCTCGTCGCTGTCCGCAGGGTGACCGCCATCGGCACCCTCGCGTGGGCCGTTCTTGGCGGACCCGGCCGTTCGGGTGCGCCTCGTGGCAGTGGCAGGGGTTGATCGGGGGGGCATGCCCGTTTGCTCTCTTGGATCTGCCTTAAACCATTTTTCCCGGCCGGGGTTTCCGGGATCAGGTAAGGATTCCGTATGCGAACGAATCCCGCTCCGCACCCAACGTGGGGTCGGTGGGCGTGTACGCGATGTTGACGAGGAGCACGACCAACCCGGGTCCGGCCGCGAGGGTTGCCGGCAGCAGGGTGCCACTTGCGCCGTAGGTGCCGGATGCTGCGGCGAGTGCCGTGGATTGGATGCGGAGGACGTCGTTGGGGGTGACGACGTCCGCTTCGGCACCGTCCACGGTCCATCCGACGTTGGGGAACGTGACGACGCCGAGCTCGGCGGTGGTGTCGGTCGCGAAGTAGACGCCGATGACCGTCGCACGGTCGATCGTGAGGTCGAGTCCGCTCGTGATGCGGTAGTCCGCGCGGAAGCCTGCGCCGGTGGCGCCGTGCTCGAAGAAGGGTTCGCCGTCCGTGGCGAGGCTCCTGGTGTTCACGCTCGCCTGGACGAAGTCGTCGTGGGTTTCCCTGAAGACGCCTTTCGCCTTGTGGTCGCATCCGTCGTGCTCCCAGCTGAAGTCAAGAGTGAGGGCGTAGCTGTCGCCTTCGGAGAGGACGAGTTCGGCCACGGTGCCGATGAGGTCGCGGTCCACGACCCAGTACAGGTCGAGGCGGTCGCCGGCGAGTACGTTGCCGGCCCATGTGCCGTCCCCGTCGTGGTACAGGTATCGGCCGCCCTCGATGTGCACGATTTCGACGGGGATGCGGACGTTCCCGACGTCGACGCGCACGGTCATGTTCCACACTTCGATGTCGGTGAGGTTGTGGCTCACGTCGATGTCGAAGGAGAATACGCCGTGGCTGTCGGGCAACTCGATGCCGGCGATGTGGGTGGCACCGGAGACCACGATGGGGAGGGTGCGGACCTCTTCGGACACGTCGGAAAGGGAGACGACGGCGGGTACGGTCTGGGGTGCGCACAAACAACCGGAAAGGGCCGCGGTCAGGGGAAGAAGGGCGACCACGGCAAGAAGACGAAACCATGCCATGGGTTCGGCGAGCCATGGACGGCATAAGGGTTTGGCGGTGCGGTTCCTTTACTCTTGGTCGTG
>JBFILE010000185.1:0-7714 GCA_041599855.1 Thermoplasmatota archaeon | reverse complement strand
TTCCAAGGTCACATCGAGCAAGGCTGGTGGCATGCGATCTTCGGCGTCGGCGCCGTACAGGGATTCGATCAGCGCGCGTGCGTCATCCGGCATGCGGATGGTGCCGCGCGTTCGCAGGGCGTCGAGCGTCAACCAGAGCCGACCATGGTCCGGGTAGACGAATGCCGCGCCGGGGAGAAATGATTGGAACCATTTACCGGAGGCATCCTTCGTCGGCGACGGCGCCAAGACATGAAGGACGGCCGCGTCCCGCGCATCCGGGCCTCCGACCACGCGATTTCCGGCGGCATCGCGTGTGTGGCGATGGAGCCGGCCGCACCGCTGGATCACCAGATCCATGGGAGCGAGGTCGGTCACCATGACGTCGAAGTCGACGTCAAGCGATTGTTCCAACACCTGCGTCGCAATCACGACCCGCCCCTTGCGCGCGGCGTGGCCACTCTCGGGACCGGCGATGCGGACCACGTCCTGCTCGATCCGCAGTCGGTCAGCGACCGTGAACCTCGCATGGAAAAGGATGACGCGCTCCGGGCCAAGGGCCTCCGCGACCGTTTCATGGGCACGGAGCGCGTCACCCACGGTGTTGCGGATCCAGCACGCATTCTGGCCCCGGTTCGCCGCTTCGACAAGGGTTTTGATCGCCTGCAATTCGGTATCGATGTGCCGGATCCGCGTTTCCGCGGCGCCGGTTTCCACCGGATCGACCGCGTCCTCCGTTGCTGTGGCACCCGTCACGGTTGTGACGAGGGGAAACCCATCGCTCGACAATGGCTGGACGGCGGCGCCGATGGATTCCCGGAAAGTATTGACCAGGTCCTGACGGAACTCCTGGGACAATGTCGCGCTGAGCAGCACGGTCTTGGCGCCGTGGCGCGCCTGGAACCGGATCAGTCGGCGGAGGAGTTGGCGTACGTAGGGATCATAGGAATGGACTTCGTCCACGATGAGGACCTTGCGGCTGAGGGCCAGCAAGCGAAGGCTTTGGTGGCGCACCGGCAATACCGCGAGGAGACTCTGGTCGATGGTTCCGACGCCGACGTGCGCGAGCAGCGCCCGCTTGCGGCCATCGGCGATCCAGGCATTGCAATGGGCTGTGGCCGGCACGGTGGATGCGTCGACGCCCTCTGAATCCGGCCCCGCAAGGGCGCGAAGCAGGTCGCGGGTGTTGGCTTGGGAGTGGGCGAGAACGAAGGACACGTTCGCGTTGTTCCCATACAATCGTTCGACCACCGGGCTAACACGGTCTCCCATGGCGTTCGCCGTCGCCATCGTCGGAAGCGCGAAGAACACGCCATCGGCGTGTCCGTTGGCGAGCATGCGATGGACGAGTCCCAAGGCAGCCTCCGTTTTTCCCGAGCCCGTGGAATCCTCGATGATGTGCAGCGAGGGGCAGTCACGGAGATCAATGCCCATGACATGTCGCTGGATCGGAGTGGGATTCTGGATCCAGGGGAACAGATCCATGAGTGCCCCCTCTTCGCGAGTGGGAGCAGGGAGGATTCCGATTTCGCCGACAGCACGCTTGGCCATCTTCTGGGCATCCACCCAATAGTCGGCCAGCGGGCGAATCCTCGAATTCGGTTCGAACCATCGGGTGTTCGAGCCGATCCAATCGGCCAATACGGCGAGGCCCGCCAAAATCCATGATGCGCCCGCCCATTGGCCACGCTCCGGCTTCGACGGCACCGACAGCCGTCCATCAGCGGTGACAAGGTCCAACATTTCCGACGCGAGGTCCGTGGCAACCGTCAGGTCCTGACCGCGGAAGTGATCCTGCAGGGCAGGCGAGGAGAGATTGTTTCCCTTCGGATTTGGGGGCCTGCCGTGATGGCCGGCAGCGGCGCCGACCCACTCCGAAATGCACTTCTTCTGATTCCGTGCCGATCCGCCTTCCCCAAGCAGGAGGTGCCCGCTTTCGACCATCGCCGACCAAAGGTGCCTGTCCCAGAGCAGGTCGCCCACGCTGTCATGACGAGGTTCCGCGTAGCGCCTCGCGGTCGCTTCGCCTTGGAGTAGCACCTGGGTCTCCGGGGAGAGTTGCTGGAATCGGTCGCTCGCTTTTCCAATGTCATGGATGCCCACGAGGTATACGCACCAATCGACTACCGCATCCCGGGACAATCCGGTGGCATGCACCAAGTGATCGACGACGTGAGGCATCCCTTGAAGCAATTCCCTGCAAACGGCGGCGACATCGAGAAGGTGGTAGGGTAGAAGATGGCACTCGGGTGGGTCAGATCCGCGGACGGTTTTGGCCCAGTAACCATGATACGTTTGCCTTGGACCCGGATGGGTGGCCGCCCCAGACATGAACGGGCCAACCAGTCAAGGTGAAGCCTTTAAGTCTGTCGTAGGACGAGACTTCACCGAAAGTGTTGGTCGGCGTATAATCGGCGACCGCAGCCATTGCCCACGAAGCGTGACTGATCTCGCGGGCGCGCGACTGGTGGATTGCGGCAGGGCGACGGCGCGTCGCCTGCCGCAATTCACGTGCGCCCCTCACTCCCCGCCGCCCAAGCTCACCGCCAATTCCACCAATGCCCCAAGCTCCCCGCGCAGCGTCGGTCCCGTCGCCAGCGTCCCAACGAAGCCCGCAGCACCCGAGTTCGCGCTGCCGCCTTCCGCCGCGCATTCCCCGGTGCACACGTCCACAAACGCTGCCCACGGGCGTCCTTCGGCGTCGATCACGATGTCGATGAAGTCGCCGATGCCGCCGCAGCGGGTGCCGCCGCAGACGCCGCGGGCGACCGGGTCTGCCGGGTCGTTCGCGGTGACGGTGGCGATGACGGGGTCGGCGGCAAGGGCGTCGGTGATGACGCCGATGTACGCGTTCCATGTGCTGTCCGCGTCCTTGGCATCATAGTCGCCGTCGGTCTCGGTTCCCACGTATGCGAATGCGACGCGGCCTTCGGCTCCCGCGGTGATTGTCGGGAAGTCCGTGGTCTTGACGCCGGGGGCCACCACCATGAGGGGGGCGTTCCATGTGCGGCCGCCGTCCGCGCTTGCGGCGAAGTACGGGAGGCGGTCGGTGCCGATCCAGAACGCGTACGCGTTCCCGGCCTCGTCCACGGTGAAGGCGACTTCGTGGCCACGGGCCTTGATCTCGGGGGAGATGACGACGGTGTCCCAGGTGAGGCCGTCATCCTCGCTGATGGCGACCGTGGGGTAGCCACAGTGGGCCTTCGGGATGTACACGGTGCCGTCGGGTGAGGCTGCGCCGTGGGCGTGGAGGCCGCCGGCGATGAAGCCGTTGCACGGCTCGACACCGGTGTACACGACGGGCCGGAGGGGGCCGAAGGAGATGCCGCCGTTGAGGCTCGTGGCGCACGCGCTGTCCACGACGCGGTTGATGCAGTAGTAGACCACGTTCGGGTAGCCGACGGTGGTGACGAGTCTCGGTGCCGCCGTGAAGACCGTCTGGTGGTCCTGGACGCCGACGGGATGCCCGCATCCCACGGGGTTCGAGACCCAGCTGTCCCCGAAGTCGTCGGAGAAGCTCAGGGTGGAGCAGACGAGTGCCTGGAGGTCCGAGAGGAAGATGCGGTCCGTGTCCGGGTCCACGTGGACGTACGGGTCGTTGCTCTGCGGGGGCATGCTCACGGCGCCGATCCGCGGCGTGACGTCGTCCCACGTGGCTCCCTGGTCGCGGGTGCGTCGCAGGAAGTTGGAGTCCCCGAGGACACGCTCGAACGTGGAGAGGAAGATGCTGCCGTCCGAGGTCACCCCGAGGGTGGGCTCGAAGGAGCGGCCGCCCGAGTAGCGCAGGGCGCCTGCCGGGAGGGGCACGCCGTCGGGGAGGACATCGTCGAGGAGTGCGTCGGCATTCGCGCCGGGGCGGTGGAGCACGGCCGCGGTCACGGGAAGGTCGGTGGCACCCATGTCCAATGCCGCCCCGGCATCGTCGATGAGGTCGGGGGAGATGCAACCGGCCAGCACGACGGCGGGCAGGGCGATCAGCAGGCCAAGAAGGAGGCGCGGAGCAGCCATGGCTCCGGATGAGGGAAACGCCCTTTAAGAGCATTATGCACGCCGTCTTCGGCAATCCGGCCATGCCATTCGGGGGGCATTCCCGGAAAAGAGCGAAAACATTGATACATGGATCGACACTTGCCTGCCATGTCATGACGTGGCGTGGTCTGATCTCCTCGGTTGCCCACATGCTTCTCATCCTGGGTGCCGCCGGCATCCTCGCGGGCCTCGCCGTGAACCAGTTCGGTCCGTCCAGTGCGGATGAATCCGGGCCGCGCGTGGTTGGAACCGCCGTGACCGCGGGCGCGGAATCGCCGACGGTTCACGCGCAGTCCGTCGACGTGTCGGACCCCGGCCGGGCCATGGCTGTGGTCGGCGCCGTCGCCGCATTCGTCGGCGGTATCGCGTACGCCGTGAGCCACAACGACAATGGGGCGGCCGGGAACCTCCGGCGCTTCCACATCGCGACCGGGCGATGAGAACCCGGATGGCAACCCTTTTTCGACCCATGATGGCTCCCCGGAACCATCCATGGCTGACGACCGCGACATCGACGTGGCCCACGTGGCAAGGCTGGCGCGTCTCACCCTGACGCCCAAGGAAGCCGATTCGCTGGGCGCGGACGCCGCGCGCGTCCTCGACGCCTTCGCCGACCTGCCGGCCGGCAACCCATCCCGAGGGGGAGACGACATGGCACCGCCCGCCCTTCGCGGGGACCACATCGCGTCCCGCGCCGCGGGTGAAGCCGATGCCATCGTGGCCGCGATTCCCCGGAAGGATGGCCGGACCGCACGGGTCCCCCGGGGGCTTTGACGTGGCTGCATCATCCCTGCTCGCCGAGCACGTGGCCCGTTCGGTCGATGCAGCCACCGGAGACCGCCACCGCGCCTTCCTCCACGTGGAAGCGGGCGCGCGCGAGCGGGTGCCGCCGGCCGGCCACCCCCTGTCCGGCCTCACCTTGTCCGTGAAGGACAACATGGCTGTCCGCGGCATGCCGATGACGTGCGGGTCCCGGCACCTTGCGGAGTACGTGGCACCGTACACGGCCACGGTCGTCGAGCGCATGCAGGCGTTGGGCGCGGTCGTCATCGGGAAAACGAACCTGGACGAATTCGCGTGCGGGTCCAGCGGCGAATCGAGTGCGTTCGGCGCGACCACGAACCCCCGGGATCCCACGCGGGTTCCCGGCGGGTCCTCGTCGGGGGCGGGCGCGAGTGTGGCCATGGGCGCCGTGGACCTCGCCATCGGCTCGGACACGGGAGGGTCCATCCGGTGCCCGGCGAGCTTCTGCGGCGCAGCGGCGTTGAAGCCGAGCCGCGGCCTCGTGTCCCGCTTCGGCCTTGCCGACCTTGCCATGAGCCTGGAATCGCCGGCCCCCCTCGCGGCGCGCGTCGGCCTCCTCTCCGCGTTCATGGCGGCGGTCGTTGCACCGGACGTGCGGGACCCGTTGACCGCGGGCGCGAAGTGGCGACGGCCACGCATGGACGCATCGCCCGACGGCCTCCGCATCGGCGTCCCGGACGAGTACTTCACGAACGTGGAACCGGAGACGGAAGCGCCGGTGCGGGCAGCACTGGAGGTGCTCGAATCCGCGGGGGCCACGCTGGTTCCCGTGGCCCTGCCGGAGGTCGCCCACGCGCTTCCCGCCTATTATCTCCTGAACTACGCGGAGTTCTCGAGCGCCATGCAGCGCTATGATGGATTCCGCTACGGGACGCCGGGCGACGGCGCCGACCCACGTACCGCGGCGGAGGCCGCCCGCGCCTCATTCGGCGCCGAAGTCAAGCGCCGCATCCTCCTTGGCACATGGGTCACCATGCAGGAGCACCGGGACCGCTGGTATTCGGCAGCCCTTGCGACGCGCGACCTGGTGACGGAGGCATTCACGCGTGCATTCCGTGACGTGGACCTCCTTGTCGGCCCGACGATGCCGTTCCGCGCGTTCGAACTGGGAAGCCGCATGGAGGACCCGCTCGCCATGTATGCCGCGGACGTGCTCACGGTGCCTGCAAACCTTGCGGGAATCCCGGCCGGGTCATACCCGCTGCCGGTCGATGGCCTCCCGGTGGGCCTGCAGGTGCTCGGCCCCCGGGGCCACGACGCCCACGTCCTCGAACTGATGCAATGGCTGGAGCACCATCACCACCCGGAATGGGCGGACGGGGAGGGGATGGAATGACCGCGAAGCCAACCACGACGCCGCCAACCAAGGGCATCATCATCGGCCTCGAGGTCCATGTGTACCTCCGCACCGCGTCCAAGCTGTTCTGCGGATGCCCCGCGAACTTCCTCGATGCGGAGCCCAACACCAACATCTGTCCCACATGCACGGGCCAGCCGGGCGGGAAACCGTGGATGACGAATGCGGCCGCCCTCCGCGCGGCCGTCACCCTCGCCCACGCCCTCGGCGCGAGGATCAAGCCCTCGTTCCGCTTCCAGCGCAAGCACTACTTCTACCCGGATTCGCCGTCCAATTACCAGCGCACGGGCGACCCCCTCGCAACCGGCGGCAGCCTTGGCGGCGCCAAACTCACCGAGATGCACCTCGAGGAGGACCCGGGCGCATTCGACCTGCACAACGGCCTCGTGGACTACAACCGGGCAGGTGCGCCCCTTCTTGAGATCGTGACGGATCCCGATTTCCGTTCACCAGCCGAAGCGCGCGCCGCCTTGGATGACCTGCGCCTTGCGGTCACGTACCTGGGCGTGGGGGATGCGGCCATGGGCATGAAGGCGGACGCGAACGTGAGCATGGATGGCCATGCCCGCGCGGAGATCAAGAACGTGAGCGGCGCGCGGAACGTGGAGCGCGCCCTCGAAGCGGAGATCCGACGCCAGCGGGACGCCATCGCAAAGGGGGAACCCCTCGTCATGGAGACCCGCCACTTCGACGAGACATCGGGGCGCACGGTGCGGCTCCGCGTGAAGGAGACTGCCATGGACTACCGCTTCATGCCGGACCCCGATCTCCCCACGGTCGTCATCCCGGAGGAATTCCTCGCGCGCGCGCGAGCCCGCGAACCGCCATTCGCGCGGCGGGCCCGACTTGCGAAGGAGGCGGGAACGGACCCGGCGGCGCTGAGCCCCCTCTTCGAGGAGGAAGCACTGGTCGATACCTTCGAGATGCTTGCGCGGCGGGTGCCGCCCGCGTTCGCCCTGAACTTCCTCAACCGGGATGTGCGCGGCGAACTCGGGTACCGGAAGCTCGGCCTCGCGGATTCCCATGTGGACGCAAACGACCTCGGCACCCTTGCCACCGCGCTCCATGCGGGCCACATCACCGCCCATCAAGGGACCCGCGTCCTTCGCATCGGCCTCGACAAGGGCGGCCTGGCGGCGGCCCTTGAGGAGGAGGTGGCAGCGGCCGCGGGCGGCGGCCTCGAGGACGAACTCGCGGATGCCGCGCGCGCCGCGGTCGCCGAGAACCCGAAGGCGGTGAAGGATCACGCCGCCGGGAAGAAGGGGGCTGTGAACTTCCTCGTCGGCCAGGTCATGCGGAAGCTCCAGGGACGCGGGGAGCCCGCCGCGGTGCGGGAAGCTGTGGAAGCGGCGCTGGCGCGCGGGGATTGAGGCAGCTGCGCAGGACGAGGGCGGTCACGCCATGCAAGGGCGCGCGCTCCTCCGATCCATCCACCGTGGCCCGTCACGGCGCGTTGCGTTGCGTTTCGTAGGGTCGCGACGCTGCGACGCAAGATAGAGCGTGGGCCGGTTTGGGGGCCTATTGTCACATCCACACCTCGCGACG
>JBFILE010000184.1:0-7734 GCA_041599855.1 Thermoplasmatota archaeon | reverse complement strand
AGCAAGAACGTGATCGCGAACCGGCTCGCGGAGCGCTTCCACGTGCCCGTGCAGGAGATCCAGACTGCGATGCCGCCTGGGGACGTCCGGGTCATCGAGGCGAAGGGTCTCGAATTGTGACCACGGGCTGGCGCGTCAATGCGTTCCATGGGCGACTCCCTGTGCGGTGGCCCGTTTCGTAGGCGAGGCGTGGGCGCCCCGGGGCGTGCTCCACGCGTCCCCGGCATCAGCCTTGATTCGCGCGCCGTGGCTGCCGGCCGGACGCGGCCCTTCCGGTCCTCGGCGCGGGGCGCGACCCGTTCGGCCGTCTCGTCTCCCGGGAGAGCGCCCACTCCACGGTGCTGGAGAACAGGGAAAAAAAGGGGCCGGCGCACGTGCGCCGGCAAGGCATCCCCGCATTCGCGAGGAAACCGCTTCGTGGGCCCGGGGCGGGCTCACTTGAAGTAGGCCGCGTTCTTCTCGGTGAACTCGTCCTGGCCCTCGGGCATGGAGTCGTCCGGGAAGATCGCTTCGACGGGGCAGACGGCTTCGCAGGCGCCGCAGTCGATGCATTCGTCAGGGTTGATGTAGATCATGTCGACTTCTTCGAAGTCGGGCTCGTCCTTGCGGGGGTGGATACAGTCAACGGGGCATACGTCGATGCATTCCCCGGATTTCACACCGATGCAGGGTTCCGTGATGACGCGGGTCATGGGATTCGGTCCTCGCTTTGGGGCGCCAATGTCGGAAGTAGGTTAAATCCTTCTCGCTTGATGATGCGAATCTGGGCTGATCTTGTCCCTTTTCTCGAAGCCCGTGCAAGCAAGCACCGGCAGGACCGGATATCGACGGAAACGCGTGGGCTCAACCACCGAGCGCAGGCACCGGTGGAACACGGAACCTGCGTCGGCGGGTGGGGGCGCCGCAGGACCCGGATCCGGGCCATCCGGCCTTCGCTGCTTCGGCCCACGGCCCGTCCGGATGACGTGGACGTGGGCGCAGGATCCACACAATCCCGGTTCCATGCTGCCGGCATGCACGCCCGCGCGAAAAGGTTGCGGGCGTCCACGAGGCCGGAGCGAGGCGGCACGGGACCTCGTCCATATGGGGCACGTCGTGCCTCAGTACCCGGTGGCGGGGCAGCTCCGCACCCTGATGGCGCCATCGCAGACTGGGACCGCAGGAGGGCCCGACGTCGGGCGAAAAGTCGGATTCCCGTGATCGCCGGCTGAACCGGCGAGACAGGAAACAACAGGGGGGCATCGGGTGCGACAATACGGTGGTATCGCAATGCGAAGGGGTCAGGAGGCTCGAATTCCTTTCATCGTCGCGGGGGGAAACGGTTGCGGGTTTGACCGTCGCACCCGATGCCGTTGCCGAATGGCTTCCGCAGCAGGTGAACACTTGTTTGTCCGCGGCGGACGGATCACGAACTGCCGGCGACCGCCCGGTCCACGATCTCGACCGCATGGCCGAGGTACTGGGCAGGATCGAGGGCGGCTGCCAACTCGTCGGGCGTGAGGAGTTTCTTGATCTCCGCGTCCGTCGTGAGGGATTCCTTGAACCCCTTACCCGTCATGCTGGCGCGGCGCACGACCTCATGGGCCTCCTGGCGACCGATGCCCTTCTCGACGAGGCGAAGCATGACGCTCTCCGCCATGGTCTCCGGGTGCTGGTCCAGGTTCTCGCGCATGCGGTCCACGTTCACGCTCAGGTGGTGGAACACGTCCGCCATGTCGCGGGTGATGAGGTCGAGGAGGACGAACGAGTGCGGGATCATGAAGCGCTCCGCGCTCGAGTTCGCAAGGTCGCGCTCGTGCCATTGGACCGCATTCTCGTACGCGGGCATCAATTGCGAACGAACCAGGCGCGCAAGACCACTGATCTTCTCGCACTTCACCGGGTTCTTCTTCTGCGCCATCGTGGACGACCCGACCTGCTTCGCCACGTCGAAGCTCTCGCCGGCCTCGTTGATCTCGCTGCGCTGGAGGTTCCGGATCTCGGTCGCGAACTTCTCAAGGGACGTGGCGACGTTCGCCATCCACGCGAAGAGCTCGTTGTACCGGTCACGCTGGACGATCTGGGTCGCGCCATCCTCCATGGTCACGCCGAGGTCGGCGGCCACGTAATCCCGGATCTCCCACGCCTTCGGTCCGAAGCCCGCCATGGACCCGACCGCGCCCGCCATCTTGCCGCAGATGACGCGGGCACGCATCTCGTCGAGGCGGTCGAGGTGGCGGCGCGTCTCAAGAAGGAACACGGCCATCTTCAGGCCGAACGTGATCGGGATCGCAGCCTGCCCATGGGTGCGGCCGAGGCACGGCGTCAATCGGTGGTCGCGGGCCTGCTTCACAAGGGCCTCTTCGAGGTCGTGGAGGCCGTTCTCGATGAACACGAGCCCGTCCTTGAAGAGGAGGGCGTTCGCGGTGTCGATGATGTCGTAGCTCGTGGCACCGAGGTGCACGAAGTTCCCGGCTTCGTCATCGCACTGCTCCGTGAGGGCGCGGACGACAGCCATGAGGTCGTGACGGATCTCGTCCTCGATCTCGTGGACGCGGGCGGGTTGGACGTGGTCGAGATTCGCCTTTCGCGAGATCTCGTCCGCCGCCGCCTGCGGAATGTTCCCGACGCTCGCGTGGGCGCGGGCGAGGCTGGCTTCCACCGCGAGGAGGCGCTCAAGCTTCCCCTCTTCGCTGAACACGGCCTTCACTTCTTCGCGGCCGTAACGGAAATCGAGGGGGCAGGAAAGGACCATTCCGGGGGTCACCGCGCGCCGATACGGGGCGTCCCATTTGAGGCTTCGCCCGGCCACGGGGGCTCGGACGGTGGCGGATGAGCGATCCGCCGGCCCCCGGATGGCGCCGTGTCCGTCCACCGGGAATCGCCAGGTTTTATATTGATGAATCAACGAACCGGGAGGCATGCCGGAGCCGCTCTGGTGGGCGTTCCGCCTTCTTGAAGTCGCAACCTTGTCCGCTTGCGTCCTCCTTGCGGCCGGAGCATGGCGACGCATCGGAGCGAACACGCCGTACGGCACGTTCCTGTTCGTCATGGCCGTCGGGTTCTGGTTCCTGCTTTTCGGGAACCTCATGTTCCACACGCGGAAGCTCATCACGGGGGAAGCGCCACCCGGCACCCTTGCCGACGTCCTGTCACTCGGGGGATGGGTGCTCCTGAACACGGCCTTCTTCCTCTTCCTTCGCCGATTCGAATGGAGTGCCCATCCCCCGGCGCACGCCGCCCTCCGCGTGTTCGCGAAAGCCATTGTGCCGGTGGCATTCGTCGTCGGCCTGTTCTTCATCCTCGCGCCCCGAGGCGTGCTCCTTTCGGACACCCAATATGCGGTCCGGTTCGTATACATCGTCGTCGACGGCGTCGGACTCGGGTATGTTGCGGCAAGCGCCCACCGCCTGATCAAGTTCCATTCCCTCGCCCTCGGCCGACTGTACCTGCTCCTTGCCGCCGCGCTCGTCCTCAAGACCACCGGCGACCTCGCATGGGTGTTCCTCGCGGGGCACCCCGGACTCCCGGGGCGATCAGTCGCGAGCGCGTTCTACCCCGCATCCGGCATCCTCGCCGCCCTGGCCCTCGGGCTGCACTTCGCCCACGTCTACGCCCACACCTCGCGGGACCAGCGCTCCGATACGTCCGACATGGGGGACCCGACCCTCCGGAGGGAACAACGCGCACTCCGGGACCTCACGCGGCACGCGGAAGGGATCGCGGGTCCGGACGGCGGCCGCATCGTGAACCGGTGCGCCGTGGACGCATTCGCCGCGCGGAATGTGGCGGCGAAGGAGCATGCCGGCGTGATCGTGGCGGACGCATCGGCCGCTGTCTGGGCGGACGTCCTCGCGGACGTGCGCGAGGGCGCGCTCCGGGCGTTCGGTGGCCCCGCGACATCCACGATGGCCGGCGTACTTGACACGTACGGCGCGAGGCGCCGCAGCAGCGACGCTGAACCGGAGGCTGGGCACGGATGACCGGGTCCATCGAGCGGATTGCGAAATGGGCGGCCGGCGCAGCCATCACGACGCTGCTGGCCCTCGTCGCGGTCGTGTTCATCCGCACGTTCATCCTCGCCGGAGCCATCGAGGCCGGACTGGCGCCCGAACAGGTCGCCATCGAGATACGGTACATGGCGGCCATGTTCGCCCTCCTCGGCGTATTCTGCATGGGTCTCTTCGTGTTCATCGCCATCCAGGCCACCGCATCGATCCGGGGGCCGATTCATCAGCTCATCGGGAAGGTGAATCGTGTCGGCGCCGGCGATTTCGGCGAGCGGATCCCTCCGGAGGGTCCCCGCGAGGTCCGTGACCTCGCGAGCGCCGTGAACGCCATGGTCGAATCCCTGGCATGGCGGGAAGAGCGGCTCCTCCACACCGAACGGCTCTCCGCGGTCGGGACCCTCGTGGCCGGGGTGGCTCACGAAGTGAACAATCCATTGACCGCGCTCCGCCTCAATGAGGAGATCCTGCGCACGAAGGCCCGGAAGCGTGCGGACGACGGCCGCGACGCCGACGCCCAGGCGCTCCTGCGGATCCACGACCGCAACATCGACGCGATCGAGCGGATCGCCCGCATCGTGGGCGCCCTCAAGGATATGAGCCGGCCCGCCGCATCCGACCGCGCGCCCCGGGACGTGAACCGGCTCGTGGAAGGATGCCTCGTGATCGGCCATCATCGACTCGACCATGTCGAGGTCGTCCGCGAGTTCCACGCCACGAGGGCTGCCCACGTGGACGCGGGCGAAATCTCCCAAGTGATCCTGAACGTGGTCATGAACGCCGTGGAAGCCATGCCGGATGGCGGCACCCTGCGCGTGGAAACCCGCGACAGCGACGACGACGGCGGAATCCTTGTCCGCGTCGCCGACACGGGAGCCGGGATCCCCGACGCAGTCGCCGCCACATTGTTCGACCCGTTCGCCACCACGAAGCCGGAAGGAACCGGTCTCGGCCTCGCAATCTCGCGACGCATCATCGAATCCCACGGCGGCACCATCGGAGGGGCGGCTGCGGCAGGCGGCGGGACGGTTTTCACGATCCGGCTGCCGGGCCCCTCCGCGACGCGGGTCGCGGTCCTGCATCCTCCTGCCGACCACGGCATGGGAGTGATTGCGAGCCCCATGCAGGAAAAACTGGATTGAGACGCGCACGAGATGCGGGGGGCCGGGGCACGCGGATGCGGGCGAGGCGGCGCGCGGCCCGCCATGTGATGCGGGGCCGGATGCCGGGCACACACCCGAACCCGTACGGCCCCAGGGAAGCACACACGGGGGCACCCACGGGTCCACCCTCGCCGTGGCCATATCTTTTTTAAGGCGGCTCCCCATCGGCGGCCGATCCCCATGACCGACACCAAGGTCGTCAACTACTCCGTGGCCGACGGCGTGGCCGTCATCGAGCTCGATGATGCCCCGGCGAACACGTACACCCACGAGATGATGAAGCAGATCGACGACGCGGTCCTCAAGGCCCGCTTCGACGACTCCGTCCACGTCATCGTGATCACGGGCGGCGGAGACAAGTTCTTCAGCGCCGGCGCGAACATCGGCATGCTGAACTCGGTGACTCCGAAGTTCAAGTACTACTTCTGCCTCCACGCGAACGAGACCCTGAGCCGCCTCGAGCAGACGCCGAAGCTCGTCATCGCGGCCCTCAACGGCCACACCGTCGGTGGCGGCCTCGAGATCGCCATGGCCGCGGACATCCGCCTCGCCCGCAAGGACGCCGGCAAGATCGGCCTCCCCGAGGTC
Organism: Thermoplasmatota archaeon; assembly: GCA_041599855.1. Classification (GTDB taxonomy): domain Archaea; phylum Thermoplasmatota; class SW-10-69-26; order JACQPN01; family JAJPHT01; genus JBFILE01. The sequence goes on along the minus strand of JBFILE010000184.1, from coordinate 1,997 downwards.
AACCTCGGTGTGCTCCCCGGAACGGGCGGCACCCAGCGCCTTGTCCGCCTCGTCGGCAAGGCCCGCGCCATCGAACTCATGGTCACCGGCCGCAACTTCACCTTCGAAGAGGCGAAGACCATGGGCGTCGTCAACGAGGTCCTCGAAGGCGACATGAAGGCGTTCCGCGAGCAGGTCATGGACTACGCGCGCCAGTTCTGCCCGCCGAACAAGGCCGCGAAGGCCGTCGGCAACATCAAGCGCAGCGTGATTTCCGGAGCCGAGATCCCCTTCGAGAGCGCCCTCACCCTTGAGCGCGAACTCCAGGCGGGCCTCTTCGGCAGCGACGATGCCAAGGAAGGCATCGCAGCCTACGTCGAAAAGCGCGTCCCGAACTTCCAGGGCAAGTAGGCCCGACCCGTCGGACGCCCCGCCGGGGCGTCCTCTTTTTCTTTTCTTCATCACCGATCGACGTAGCCGTGGCTGGAATCAGCCGCCTACATTCATACATTCATACACTTGTACACCGCGTGGGCAAACCCATGCCATCCTATCCCCCCATCCCTGCCTCGCCTTCTCCCCTCCTGCCCCCTGCCTGCCGGGGAGGTGCCCGCCCAGCAAGGGGGTGGAGCGCAGGGGCGTCCTTGTCCGTACACCCGCGCGCGAAAATGAGGAATCGGTGAGAACCCCTATTCCATGTTCGGGTCCACGCCACAGTGGAAGGATCAGGGGTCTTCGCCGGCTCAGGGGCGTGTGTCGTCGCGGACGACCGATTCCCGGACCGCCGCGCGGCCCCGATCCCGGAACCATGCACCGATGCGGAATCGGGGGGATCTGAATCACGACCCGACAAAGAACCAAGCGTTTGACCGGTTTCCTCACCCTCCTGGTCGCGGCCTTCGTGGGCCTCGCCGGGGGCGTGAGTGCCCAATTCGGGCTGAACGACGATACGGACGATGTGCTGCCGGACTCGAGTTTCGACTTCGAGAGCGACGACTTCTTCAGTGACGCGGAGAAGGAAATGGCTGCCCAGTGCCAAGGCACCCGGGATGGGACCGGAGCCATTGCCGACATCTCGAATGATGTGACGCGCGAACGGGAGCGGCGGCAGGACGTGGACCTTGACGAAGAGGACGTGCTCCTCGGAATTGCGCTCCACAACAATGGCGCCGACGACGTGAGCTTCAATGAATTGCGCAGTGTCAGCCTTGAAGAGGAGCGGACCATCGAACAGGACCAGGATTCGAGCCTTGAGGAGGAGGACGTGTTCAGCGCCCTTGCCCTCGGGATCACCGCCAAGGGCGGCACACTCGATGTCCTCTCCTGCGTGAGTGACCTGAGCCGCAATGTGGAGGAGCGCCGCGAGTTCGACCAGGACGTGGACCTTGACGAGGACACCGTCCTCCTTGCGATCGCCTTGGCGAATGCAGCCGACAGCGAACTCCGCCTCGCCGACGTGCGGGACATCGACCGGGATGAGCGCATCGAACGCGACTACGACCAGGACATCGACATCGATCAGGATGACACGTTCCTCGCCCTTGCGCTGGGTGCGGGTTGAGCCTGACCGATGGCCGCCGTGACGCACCCCGCATCGGAGCAACCCCGGTGCGGGTTGGCAGGGCGGCCGCGGGCCCGGCCCGGCCCCCGGCCCGGCCTCGGCTGCGGCCCCGGCTGCAATGCCGGCGCCGCCCCAAGCCCGTTGCGATGGCAGCGCGATGGACGGCGGGAGACGCGGACAACGGGGCGTGCCGTGCCGCCCCCGTGACCCTTTTTCCCGGATCGTTCGGATTGACGGTCAAACCGACATTTACTCGGACCTTTGCCGAAAAGGAGTCACTTTCACCTCTATTTCTCCGGCAAAGGGGGCATCATTACCGGAAACGATTCAAGTCAATTACCAATCTCCTTAAGTCATTGAACTTCCACGATTGATCTACCGGTGTGGCGCCTTCGGGCGTCGCGGCGGGGGAAGAACAATGTCTGCGACCCAAACCCGCTCCGGACCTCCCAGCCTT
>JBFILE010000183.1:0-7767 GCA_041599855.1 Thermoplasmatota archaeon | reverse complement strand
GCCGCGAGCCATTGCCCGAATTCGCTGTTCGGATCGGTTCTTGCGGCTTCGTAGGCGGCGTCAAACCGGAACGGGAGCTCAAGTCCCGCATCATCGAGACCCACGGGATTCCACGGAAGGAAGGTGGCGTCCGGGTGACGGACCGTCGGCGACCCAAGGGGTGCCATCGGCAATGCCGCACCGCTGCCCTTCTCGTAGGCGAACAGGGTGCGGGTCGCGGTGATGCGCCAATCGTCGCCCGCGATGTCGAAGCGTGCCGCGGCAACACCGGGCACGCCTTCGACGACCGTGAAGGCGAGGGTGCCCGATGCGCGCGATCGGGGGAAGACATCCCGCACATCGAACGGGAACGTGATGGCATCGCGACCGTCGAAGGAACCCGGTTGCCCTTCGCCTGACGTGGGCATCCCGCCGGCGATCCCGGGAAGAAACAGGTCAAGACCGAGCCGGGTTCCGCTTTCCCATTCGCCGCCTGCGGGAGCCGCAATCCAGGCGGGGCACGTGGGTTCGTCGAACAGGACGCGGAGTGCATGCTCGATCGCGAACGCTACGGATCGGACCTCGACGGCTCCGGCGCCCCAGCGTGCCTCGGTGCGCCAGTTCACCGGGTCTGCATCGAGCACGTCCGACCTCACGTGATGCCCGCCTTCAAGCGAGAGGGCACAGTCGACGGCGGCGATCCGGTTGGCACCATCGTGGAGGTCGTAGCGGAAGGACGCGGTCTCCGTGGGTTGACCGAACCGGTCGTTCCGGATGCCGCCGAGGGCAACGTCCACGCGAAGTTCGCCGCGTCCGCTGGGCCCGAAGTCGTACGCACCCACGCCGCCGAACGAGTCGCGTCCATCGCGCATGACCTCGTCGCGGTACGCGAGGCGGTCCCCATCGTGGAACGGGGTCGCCTCGAACGATGCGGTCCCCCAAGGCGTGACGGCTGAGGCCACCGGCACGACGAGGAGGAGGGAAACGGCGAGGAGGGCGAAGGTCGGGGTCAAGCGGGTTGTAGGCAGGCGCATGGGGAACTCACTGGATCATCGACTGCAGAGGGGGGGATATCCTCGCGGGCACTTGGTGCTAGCGGCGCCTCCCGGCGATCCATTGGAGGCGACCGGGACATGTACCGGGACGTGGGCAGGGGCACGCCGGCGGAACCCACGTGGCACGGGGAAACGTCGTCACGAAGTGCGGACCTCGGCAGCGATCAGGTGAATCTTGCGGGACGCCCGCGGGCCACGGTGCGGGATGCGGACCTGACGGACGTTGTCGTCGAGGACGCGCGGATCCGGTTCGAAAGCCCGGGCGGTGAAGCCGTTTCGATGCCGGCAGGTCAGCGGACCGGCGGGCCGCCAGGCTGCGCGATTCTCCCACGATCCTTGCCAAGATGGAAATCCCGAAGGGCGGAGGCCGCCCCGGGCACGCGTCACCGGACGCCAATGGGAAGACCCCGCGGCGGGCGCTCACCCTCGCTCCATGAACATGTAGTCGATGCCCTTGTCGAAGGTCCAGCCGATCACGCCCCGTTCGCTGTTGAATGCGAGGCCGTGGAAGTCGTCGCGACTCGCGTCCGACAAGGTGATCTCCTCCCGTGCGCGCGCGTTCGCCGCCTCCGGGACGAGGCGCGCGGACCCGCCGAAATGGGAGCCGTCGATGCTGAAGACGCCATGGACGACATGACGCTTTTCGGCGGCATCCTCGCAATTCCCGTGGTGACAGGGAGTACCGTTGCCTCCCACGACGATGAAGTGGGCATTCCCCCACGGGTCCACGGCGAAGGCACTCACCCATGACCACGTCCAATCGGCGGCTTCCGGGACGAAGCCGAGGACATCAACGGGCCGCGTCCACGTCCGACCCCCATCGCCGCTCCGTGCAAGGCCTGCCTTGACGTTCCACCCCGGGTAGCCGAGGACGATGACGCCGTCGCGGGTTTCGTCCATGTGCAGCGTTCCCGTGGGGAACGGCGGACCGGGCACCAACGACAACCGGGCCGTCGACCGGGAAGTGACCTCGTGGACGCTGACCATCTTGTCCGTGTGCGAGAAGCAGGCAAGGACCCCTCCCCCTGCGCGCAGGATCACCCGCGTGTGCAGGTTGCATTCCGGGATCGACGGTGCGCGTGCCCACGTCCGGCCGCCGTCCTCGCTCATGGCCACCTCGACACTCGTGCGCTGCGTGTTCTGCCACGGGATCATGATGCGCTTGCCGTCGGAGGATACCGTGATCCAGTTGCGGTCATCCTTCGGGTGGTCGTTGACGACGACAGCCTCGGACCACGACCGCCCCGCGTCATCGGAGAATGTGTAGAACACGCGCATGCCAGCCCGGTCCCATGCGAGGCCGCTCACGTGGAGCCGGCCCTTGGAATCGAAGGCGACGGCAGGGTCCCCGACGGGCGGGGCGCCGTCCGCATGCGGGAGGGGGGTGGATTGCCACGTCCGCCCGCCATCCTCGGTCACATGCACGGACAGGCGGACCGCGGCGCCGGTGACGGCAAGCGGGTCCACTTCCCAGGTGGGCAACTGTCGGCGGTCGTTCACGCCTACTGCGATGATGTCGGGGTCCGTCGGATGGATGGCGACATCGGGTTCACCATACGCGCTTTCGACGTGGGTCAGGGAACCGGCACACACGCCCGGTCCGCGGACCGTGGTCGCGCCCGCCGGACATGCGTAGACGATGGCTGTCGCGGAGGTTTCGGGGCGCGGGCGTGGGGAGTCGATGTCCGGGGTGTCATCGGCCACACATCCGGCAAGGGCGACGACGGGAGCAAGGAGCAGCAGCAGTGCAAGGAGGAGGGGGGTCGTGCCCCGGCAACCATCGGTTCGCATGGGGAATGCCGATGCCCGGGTCGATGATAGGGTCGTTGGTGGAAGATTCCGCATGTCGACTTCCTCTGGCCCCGACAAGGGTATGCCGGTCACCCGATGGGAAACTGCCTGTCGGTGGGCGTCCCGGCGCCGGTTGCCGGCGCCCCACGCGGCCGGGGTTCGTCCGATGTTCCGTCAGCGGCCCCCGTGTCGCCCCCCACGCCCGGCCCTTCAGCCGGGACGCTCCCTTTCTGGGCCTTCACGCTGTACGTGCATCGCCCCTTTGCCACGAGCACACCCGTTTCGTCGTGCACGTCCACGTCCACGAATGCCACCGTGCTGCCGAGGTTCGTGATGCGGGCGGTGGCGTCGATGGCGCGGCCTGCGATGGCGGGGCGGATGTAATCGACGCGCATGTCGATGGTCGGGGTGGGGATTCCGGTCACTCCGAACAGGACTGCGCCACCGGCGAGGTCGATGAGGGCGCTCACGATGCCGCCGTGGATGGCGGGGACGTACGGGTTCCCCACGAAGTCGTCGTTCGGCGGAACCCGGAGCACGCATTCGTCCGCATCCACCCGGACCACGGTCACCCCGAGCCATCGGTGGAACGGAGGGATCCGGATCAGCTCATCAAGCGTGTTCAGGAGGTCACCGTGCCCCGGCAGGACGCGCCCCCCGGAAATAGAGTGCGACGCGATGGGTTCTTGCATCGACCCCGGCACGGGCCATCGGACCTTCCGAGGGGCAGGAATCGAATGATCCACACCGCGTCGAATGAAGTGCATGGGCGAGCGTATGACCCGAGGAGCGGGGGAATGTCACCGTGACCCGGAGCACGATGTACCGGGGGATGGTGTTCGTGGTCCTGGCTGCGTTGGCTGGCGCGGGGGCCCTCGCGTTCCCGCGGCAGGATCCCGCGTCCCTCACGCTGGCCGCGAATGGTGACCCGACGACGGATGCGAGCGATTCCGTCGCTTCCGGGGAATCCTCCATCTCGTGGGATCATCACGGCAAGATCACGGCTTCCGCGGGTGCGGGCGGAACGCCGACGTCGGTTGCGTCGGGCGCGACGAAGTGGACGCGGCCGGGGGGAACGAGTGCCGGTGAATTCCGGCTTGCGTGGTCCGGCACCACACCGAATGGACTCGTTGTCCGGTTCCTCGATGAGGACGCCCGCATCGTCTCCATGGCGCGCGCCGCCGAGTCACCCACGACATTCCATTGGTTGCATGATGACGCGCGCATCCGGGGCGCCACGCGGTTCGAGGTCGCAGCGCCATCACCGGGTGTTGCGGTGGACGTGGCATTCAAGGCGACGATCACGTGGGTGGAAGCCGCGGGAAATTGAGGTTCGACTGCTTCGCGCCGGATCAATGACGAGAAAAATGATTCTACCCCGCGTGGGGACTGGCGGCCGGTTGCGCACCATGCGCGCATGCGAGGGCCGATGGAGGGGGGCAAGACTGTCACACCCATCCCTTGCGGCCGGGGCAAGATCAGCATGATGCCCCTGCTGCGGCAATGCCGCAGCAGGGGCGCGGCCATCCACCGGTACCGGATTGGACGGCGGTCCGGGCGCGTCAGTCGCGCTTGAGTTCTTCGAGGATCTTCGGGATGATCTTCTTGGCGTCCCCGATCAATCCGTAGTGGCTCCATCCGAAGATGGGTGCGCGCTTGTCGCTGTTGATGGCGATCACGACTTCGCTGTCCTTCACGCCATAATAGTGCTCGAAGGCACCGCTGACTCCAGCCGCCACGTAGAGTTTCGGCTTGATGTGGACGCCGGTTGCCCCGATGTGCTTGGGCGCATCCGCCATGCCGAATTGGACGGCGGCGCGGGTGGCCGCACTTTCGCCTCCGAGGCTCTTGGCGAGGCCTCCGATGAGTTCGCCGTGCTCCTCACGGGTGAACGCGGTTCCGCCGGCGACCACGATTTCGGCGCGGTCGAGAGGCGTGGGAGCGGGCGGTTCTTCCTCGATGGAGACGAGGCGCACGCGCTTTGCGCTCCTCGGTACGGTGGCTTCCACGGCTTCCACGCGGCCGTATCGCATGTCATCCGGGAATCCGGGTCGGACCGCACCGGGCCGGAGGCTTGCAATCTGCGGCCGGTGCTCGGGGATGCTTGCGGTCGCCTGGACGCTGCCGTCGTAGGTGAGGCGGCGGGCGATGAGGAGGCGGTCCGTGTAGTCCACTTCGAGTTGGGTCGCGTCCGAGAGGGCGCCGGTTCCGAGGGCTGCACCGAGGCGCGGGGCGAGGTCGAGGCCTCGGGGGGTGGCGCTCACGAGGACGATCTCGGGCTTGCGTTCGCGGACCACGGGTAGGGATACGGCGAAGAATGCGTCGATGTTCCCGACGGTCAATGCCTCGTTTTCGCCGGTGAGGACGACGTCCGCCCCCATGTGGATGGCTTGCTCGGCGAGGGATTCCACGTTGGCGTCCCCGAGGATGAGGGCTTCGACGCGGCACCCGATCTGGTCGGCGAGTTCGCGGGCTTTCGTCAATACCTCCAGGCTGCTTTTTGCGAGTTTCCCGTCCCGCATTTCGCAGAGGACAAGGATGTCATGATAGTCGCTTGGGTTCGGCATCAGCGCACCAGCCCTCGGGATCGGAGTCGGCGGACGAAGGAGCGCGCGACCTCGTCGGCGTCCCCTTCGAAGAATTCACACTCTTGGCTCGCGCGGCGTTCCTCGCGGAGCTTCTCCTGGCGGCGGACGCGGGTCGGGGACCCGTCCTTGCCGACACTGTCCGGGTGCAGGTCGAGGTCGCGGCGGTTCCACACCTGCACGTCCTTGGTCGCGTACGCGTCGTACACGCCCCACGCGGTGGCGATGCGGGGCTTCCCGACCTCGTCGCTCACGGAGAACAACGCGGGGAGGTCCACTTCGTAGGTGGCGACCTTTTCGCGGATGCGTTTCTTCGCCGTGGCTTGGCGTCCATCGACGGCGAGGTCGTGGACGAAGGTGACGGCGGGGATGTTCAGGAGTTGGCCGAGCATGGGGCCGACCTGTGCGCTCCGGCGGTCCGCGGTGCGGCTGCCGGTGAGCACGATGTCGGCGCGGAGCTTCGAGATGGCAGCCGCGAGGACGCGGGCGGTGGCGAGGGTGTCGGCGCCTTCGAAGTCCTTGTCGTTGAGCAGGATGGCCTTGTCGGCGCCCATGGCGAGGCCTTCGCGGAGGGCCATGGTGGCGCTGGACTCGTCCATGGTGAGGACGGTGACGGCGCCCCCGTCCTTCTCGACGAGTTCAAGGGCGAGGGTGATGGCACGCTTCTCCCACGCGTTGATGGACCATTGCGCGCCGGCGAGCGAGACCTCGCCCGTGCGCGAGGAGATGTGGACGTCGAGGTCCTTGGGGACTGCCTTGATGCAGACGACGATGTTCGGCATTCAGATCACCTCATTCCCATTTGCCATTGTTCGACGCCCATTCCCGTGCTCACCGGACAACTCGAGCGGGGGGGTTGCAAAGGGGGGGCGGAGCCCCCCCTTGCGCAGCGTCGGGGCCCAAGTCGGCGTAGCGGGCGCAGCCCGCGTAGCCGACCCCTCCGGCGCGAAGCAGGAATTTATAGGATCAACTCCCCGGTCTTGTAGAGTTCGCGTCCGATGATGAGGCGCTGGATCTCGTTGGATCCTTCGAAGATTTCGTTGATGATGTGGTCGCGGAAGCCGGCTTCGATGTCTTCGAAGCCTTCAGCGAGTCCGCGGGCGCCGAAGATCTGGAGGACGCGGTCGATGGTGCGTCCGGTGACTTCGCTGCCGAGGATCTTGATCATGGCGCTTTGTCGGGCGACCTTTTCGCGGTAGACGCGGGGGACGCTCTTTCCGGCGGCGATCATGTCGTAGTAGTGTTCGACGTCCTGTGCGGCGTGGTAGGCGGCCATGCGGCCGGCCCAGATCTCGGCGGCGCATTCGGCGAAGACGAACTGGGTCGCCTGCTTCTTGCCGATGGCTTCGCCGAACTGTTCGCGCGCCTTCGAGTACTGGATGGCGCGGTTCAGGATTTCGCCGGCTCCGCCGATGTTCCCGAGGCCGAGGGCGACGCGGCCTCCGTCGAGGGCGGTGAGGGCGGCGATGAAGCCTTCGCCGACGTTGCCGAGGATGTTCTCCTTGGGGACGCGGACTTCGTCGAGGAGGATTTCGGCGGTGGTGGAGAGGCGGATGCCCATCTTGTCTTCGAGGCTGACGACCTTGAAGCCTTCCGACTTGGATTCCACGATGAAGGTGGTGACGCCGCCGCGGGCGCCGAGGGCGGGGTCGGTGACGGCACTCACCATGAGGTAGTCGGCGACGTTCCCGTTGGTGACGTAGATCTTGGTCCCTGAGAGGATGTAGTCGTCGCCGTCACGGACGGCTTGCGTCGTGATGTTGGCGGCGTCGCTTCCGGCGCCGGCTTCGGTGAGGGCGAAGGCGCCGATGGCGGTGCCGTCGGCGAGGGGCCGTACGAAGCGTTCGCGTTGGTCTTCGGTGCCGAAGAGGTACAGGGGCTGCACGCAGATGCCGGTGTGCGCGCCGACGATGGTGGCGATGCCGCCGTCGAGTCGGGCGAATTCCTCGAGCATGATGCAGTAGCCGACTTCGCCGAGTCCGGCGCCGCCGTATTGGCGGGGGATGGGCACGCCCATGAGGCCCTGTTTCTGGATCTTGCGCACGATGTCCCAGGGGAAGTCGTGGCCTTCGTAGAAGCCGCGCGGCATGATGGGCCGGAGCTCCGAGTCGATGAACTCCCGCACGGATTGGCGGAAGAGTTCCTGTTGTTCGGTGAACGAGAATTCAAGCGCCATTTCCCACGCTCCGGTAGTGGATGGCTGTGCCATACAATCGAGGTGTTCATAAGATGATTGTCTCGGGAGGCGTGAATGGGGGTGAAATCGCGTGCCGCGTTCGCACGGGTCATTGCGCTGGACGAGGGGGTTGCCGTGGCGATGGTGGGATGGGGGGCGGCGCGGGCGGTGACGGCTGCGG
>JBFILE010000182.1:0-7796 GCA_041599855.1 Thermoplasmatota archaeon | reverse complement strand
GGCCCATGCCGGTCCCATGGGCGGCACCCCTTGGCCGCGGCCATTTCCGGCACGGCGGCCCACCGGCCGTCTCGCCCTCTTGCCGTCAGCGTCCGCGGACCGCCCCGGGGATCGGGTGCGCGTTGTCCCGCGCCTCCGGTTGGCCGTCGTGCTGACGCTGCCCGCCGTAGCTCGCGGGGAACCGTTCCGCGTGCCACGCAAGGACGGGTGGAACAAGGACGATGGTGGCGAGGAGGGCCGTGAGCAGTGTGGGAATCGTCAGGATGGCGGTCTGACGGGCCCATGTGACGACACTCCCCAGGAGCATGATGAACGGGGAAAGGGTGGTCACGGTGGTGGCGATGAGGACCCGCCCGACCTCGGCGTTGGCGACGACGACGGCTTGGGCGGCAGACCGGCCCCGGGCGACTTCCTCCCGGACGCGGCTGATCAGGTGGACGCTGTCATCCACGCCGAGGCCCATGACGAGGCCCGTCAGGATGAGGCTCACGTAGTTCACCTCGTACCCCAGATATGCCCCGAACCCGTATTGCACGAGGACCGCAAGGACCACCGGGATCATCGCGATGGCCGCCGGCACGATGCGCCGCCAGAAGGCGAGGAGCACAACGTACACGACGCCCAGCATGATGAGGACGCTCGCCGTGTTGCCGCGGATGATGGCGTCCACGACCTCGGTTGCAAGCATCACGAGGCCAGTGGGTTCGGACCGGGTCTTCGCGGCGCCCGCATGGCTCGACTGGAGCGCAAGGATCGATTCCACGTCCCGGCGGCTCTCCCGGTAGTTGTCCACGTCCCGGCCCACGGAATCCGACGGGTTCGGGTTGATGGCGAGGCGAACGGCACTGGTCCCGTGGTCCTCCAGCATCACCCGCGTGAACACGAGGTTCATGGCGGGGTCGCGCGCCATCCGGGCGTAGGCGGCCTCGATGTCCTGCCGGCGGTCCGGGAGACCATCGCCGTCATCGTCCGCGAACCTTGTCTGGGGATTCAGGAGCCGATCCAGTTGGAAGACGCTCACGATGCTGTCGGTGCGGGTGCGGCCATGGACGCCCGTGGATGCCTCGTGGAGCTTCGCAAGGTAGCGCAGGACATCCGGGTCCGTCGCGTCCCCGTAGACCATGATCGCCAACTCGTTCGGGATGCCGAAGGTGGCGTCCATGGCCCGGAGCGCGACCATGGAATACTCGTCCTCACGGAAGATCGGGTGCGGGTCCAGGTACGATGCGCCCCACGTGGGGACGCCCGTGGATGCAAGGGGGACGGCGGCAAGGGCGATGAGGGCCAGCGTGGCGACGGTCATGCCCTTGCGATGCACCACGGTCCATGCGGTCATCCGACCGAGGATGCCGTTCTCCTGGCGCTCCCGGACGCGGGCCTCCTTCCGGTCGCGTGCCTCGTCGATCCCGGCCTGCACATGGGGACTGTACGTGCGTCGCGGGCCGGCGTCCTTCCCCTTGTCGCGCCATGCAAGGAGCGCCGGGAGGAGGAGGACTGAGGAGAGGTACGCGGTGAAGATGCTGGCGCCCACGATGATGCCGAAGGTCCCGATCGCGGGGATGCGGGAGAAATACAGGGTCGCGAACCCGAGGGTCGTTGTGATGCTCGTCATGAAGAGCGCGCGGCCCGTGTGCACCATGGCGGTCGCGGTGGCATCCTCCACGCTCATGCCGATGGCCCGTTCCTCCCGGTACCGGGAGATGACGTGCATGGCGTAGTCGATGCCCATGGCGAACACGAAGGCGATGACGAGGATCGACAGGAGGTTGAATTCGATGCCCAGGAGCGTGGCCGCGGCGAGGCTCACGGTCATGACGAAGAGCAGGGACCCGAGGGCTGCGAGGACGTTCGTGGGCCGCCGGAACAGGTACATGACGAAGGCGACGCAGACGAGGAGCGTGAAACCGACCCAAAGCGGGCCTTCCGTGACCGCCACGTCATCCAGCGTGCTGTAGATGATGTCGATGGAGAGGGGGGTTGCGGTGAGGGCGCCGGCGTACGGATTCGCTCCGTCGATGGCGAGACCCACCTCCTTCAACTCCTCCTGCCACTCGCGGTACTCGGGCCCCGTGGCGCCCTTCGTCATGATGACGACGAGGAGCGCGCTCTTGTGATCCGGTGCGAGGACCTGCCCATACACCTGGTCCGCGAGGGTCGTGGTGAGGATGTCGATCGTGGTGTTGATCTGCTGGTCCCCGGCACGTCCTTCAGGGGGGAACTCGTGGCGGCCGGTCGCGATCTGGTTTGCGATCATGACGAGGCGGGCCAGACTCACGGTGCCCTCGACGAACGGCAACCGGAGGAGCCGCTCCTCCATGGCGTACATCTCGCGAACGGCATCGGGCTCCGTCACGTTCGTGACCCCTTGGGGCAGGAGGAGGACCGCGCCGAGGTTGTCCCATCCCAGCTCCTGGTTCAAGGTCTCGAAGTCGTCGTAATAGTCCGTCCGCGGGGACAGGTCGTAGATCGAGATGTAGATTCCGACGCCCGCAAGGATCGGAACGCCCATGGCGAACACGAGCGCGAAGGCAGCGGCCACGGTTTTCGGATGCTGCGCCGTGAACCGCGCAACGAGCCTTGCAACAGACAAGGAGAGGAGCCCCGTGGACCCGAACAGGGCGTGCCCCAATAAAGGGTCGGACGTCCCTCACGCACGCGGCCGCCCGGCGCCCGGGGACCTCCGTGTGGACCGGTCCGCGGCGCCGTCTGCGCCCCCGGCATCCGGCCCATTTTAAATCGGGGCTGCCGCATGGCGGCGTGTGCGCCAGCGCGACCTCGAGATCCTCCTTGAGCGGGTGCCGCCGCACCCGGATCCCAAGCCGGACCTTGAACAGTACCGGACCCCGCCCATCATCGCGGCGGACGTGCTCGTACGGGCCCTTGCGCTGGGTGACATCCGCGACCGGCGCATCCTCGACATTGGCACGGGAACCGGGATGTTCGCCATCGGCGCCGCCCTTCTTGGCGCAGCCGAAGCCACCGGGATCGACGTGGATGCGGACGCCATCCGGGTCGCCAAGGAGACGGCAGCGGGCCTTGGCGCAGACACGGCGGCGTTCGAGGTCCAGCCGGTCGAGAAGGTGACCGGGACGTGGGATGTTGTCCTGCAGAACCCGCCCTTCGGCGCCCAGACCCGCCATGCGGACCGACCCTTCCTCGCCAAGGCGCTCGAAGTGGCCGCGGTCGTCTACACCATCCACCTCACGGAAACCGGCGACTGGGTCATCAGGGAAGCCGCGCGCCACGGCGCCGCCCTCACCCACGCCTGGGACTATGCCTTCCCGATCCCCCACCAATTCCGGTTCCACACGCAGGCCGTGAAACGCGTCCCGGTCACCGTGTTCCGGTTCGAGAAGGCGTGACCGTGCGCCCCGGATCAACCGGGGGCGCGGTTCCTGCTGTTCACGGTCCGGCCCACCCTCGTGCATCCACGTCCCGACGTGGAATCCCCCCGAAGACCGTCCCATTCCCGGCTCCGGCGTCCGCGCCCGGCCCCCTGCGGCATCCCTGGCCGGCGCCCGGGCATGGCCGGTGCGCACCGGCGGCATCCGCTGCCCCCTCCGGCTGCCGCGCCCCTGCCCCGTTGGGCCTGCGAGGTGCCTCCTCGCGATCGGGCGTCGATACGCTTATAAAACGAAAGCAGGTTCCGGGGCTTGACCCCTATGGCGGCGCAAGTGGTTTTTCCGGGTGACGAGATCGCGACCGCAGAGGAGTTCGTACCCGGCCCCGGCACCTTCGAGGAGGATGGCGTCGTGTACGCCGCCCGTCTCGGCACCCTCGTCCTCGACACCTCCGAGTTCGAGGCCCGCGTCGACGCCGTCACATCCACCCCCGTGACCCTCAAGGAAGGGGACATCGTCATCGGCACCGTCCAGGCGGTCCGGTCCACCATGGCCATCGTGGAAGTCCACAAGCGCGTGGATGCCCCGACCCGCGCGGTCGCAGGGGACACGAACGGCACCCTCCACATCTCCAAGGTCGCCGAGTACTACGTCGAGAACCTCGACCGCGCACTCCGCCTCGGCGACATCATCCGCGCTCAGGTCGTGAACGCGAAGCCCAGCCTCCAACTCTCGACGAAAGGCCCCGAATTCGGGGTCCTGAAATCCCTCTGCCCCCGTTGCCGCACCGCGATGGTCGTGCAGGGCAAGGGCCTCATCTGCCCCGAGTGCGAGTGGAAGGAAGGCGGCAAACTCGCTGAGGACTACGGCCTCGGCCATCTCATCAGGTGACCATCATGGACATGGAAAACATCGCAGTCATCGAGCGCACGGACACGGCCATCACCCTCGAGTTCGTGGGCGAGACCGAGACCCTCCTCAACCTCCTCAAGCAGAAGCTCCTGTCGTACGACGACGTGGCCTCCGCCTCCTACATCATGGGCCACCCCCTCGTGGACCAGCCCCGCCTCATGTTCACGTGCCGGAAGGGCAAGCCCGAGCAGCACCTGCGCAAGGCGGCCAAGGAGCTCCGCGCCGAGTTCGACGACTTCGAGACGCAGCTCATGAAGGCCTGACGGGGTCCCGAGACCCATGGCGGACCCGCACGGGGAGGACGCGGCCCATCCGCCCCTTGACACGCCGCCACCCTACGAGGTCGGCATCGGCCTCGAACGCTACCTGACCGCGTCCCCCGGGATCGGTGGCCGCATCAAGCAATGGGCCGAGGACTTCGTCGTCGAGGAAGTCCCCCTCGCCCTCGCCGAATCCAAGGGCGAAGGCAAGTACACCATGGCCGAGGTGCGCGTGCGCAACTGGGAGACGAACCGTCTCATGCGCGAGATCGCCCACCGCCTCCGCGTGAGCCGCGAAGCCATCTTTTTTGCGGGCACGAAGGACAAGCGCGCCATCACGACCCAGTTCATCGCCATCCCCGCGCCCGAGGAAGCGGTGCGCGCCCTCGACATCGCGGACGTGGAGATCCTGTCCACGACACGCTCCGATCGCGCCCCCAAGATCGGGGAACTCCTCGGGAACCGCTTCGAGATCACGGCGCGGGAGATTCCGACACCTCCCGCAGAAGCCTACGCGCGCGCGCAAGCCATCGCGGACGAGATCGTCGCCGCCGGCGGGTTCCCGAACTACTTCGGCGTCCAGCGCTTCGGAAGCCTTCGCCCCGTCACCCATCTCGTGGGCCAGGCCCTCGTCGCCGGGGACCTGGAGGGCGCCGTGATGACGTACATCGGGAACCCCATGGACGGGGAGAACGAGGTGTCGAGGAACGCACGCACACGCCTCGAGGCGGACCGCGACTGGGAGGCCGCCCTCGACTACTACCCGCCGCACCTGAACTTCGAGCGCAACATGATCCGCATCCTCGCGTCGAAACCGGATGCCTGGGACCGCGCCATCCTGTCCCTGCCGCGGAACCTCGTGAGCATGTTCGTGTACGCATACCAGAGCATCCTCTTCAACCGCATCCTGAGCCGGCGCGTGGATGCGGGCCTCCCGTTCGCCACCCCGGTCCCGGGCGACGTCTGCCTCGGCGCAACACCCGAAGGACTCCCGGACCGCAACACCCAGATCCAGGTGTCCGAGCGCAACCTCGCGAAGATGACCCGGCAGGCGGCCAAGGGCAAGGTGTTCGTGACGGCCGTGCTGTTCGGTGCCCAGTCCACGTATGCGGAAGGGGAACCGGGCGAGATCGAACGCGCCGTCATCGAAGCGGAAGGGATCTCCCCCGATGCGTTCCACATCCCGGTCCTGCCGGAAGCCGCGAGCGACGGCACCCGCAGGGAGATCCTGGCGCCCGTGGAACGCATCGACGTGGACGCACCGGATGATCCGACGGAAGCCGCGCTGCGGTTCCGCTTCTTCCTGCCGAAGGGCACGTACGCCACATGCCTCATGCGCGAGATCCTGAAATCGGATGGCGTGCAGTGAAGCGACTCGGGTAGTGGAAGGGGGGCCCGACTCCAAGCGTCCAATTCGGTGGTCAGCATGAGGCTTCGGGCATCGCGCCCCAGGCCGGCATTTCACATCGCCGACTGGGCGTGATCATTCGATGCACGGCAAATGCGGGGCGTCGGCCGCGCCTCGAATGAATCAATCAAAAGATTCGTGTATCGGGGTCGTAGCCAAACTCGCAGTCCTCTCTTTGGAGGCCGTGAACTCCATTTGTTTCCTCGTACACGTCGCCAGAGGAGGTGATATAGTATGGCTCAACTTCAAAATCGGCAGGGCTATAACAATCATTCGGGAGGCAAATGTTCAAACCGGTCCCCCCCGTCCCACCGTGGTTACTTGCCGTGCTCGCTCCCGTCGGTCCGGGCTGGCCGTACGGGTTTCCGCTTCCGCCGTCGCCACCCCGGCCACCGGTGGCTGTGATTCCTGAAGATCCGCCAAGTCCTCCTCCGCCACAGGTGGCATTTCCGCCTTTTCCGCCGTAGCCCTCGGCATTCGCAGCCCCGCCGGGGCCTCCTTTCCCACCCGGACAAGCATGGCCGTGTCCGCCGGTACCACCGATGCCTCCCCGCCATTC
Source organism: Thermoplasmatota archaeon (assembly GCA_041599855.1). Taxonomy (GTDB): domain Archaea; phylum Thermoplasmatota; class SW-10-69-26; order JACQPN01; family JAJPHT01; genus JBFILE01. The sequence continues at coordinate 1,316 of JBFILE010000182.1, read as the reverse complement.
TCCGGTGGCCTTGCCACCATCGCCACCCTTGGTGAATCCTTCGCCGCCGTTGCCCCCTACGTTCTTTCCGTTCATCACGCCACCCGGCTGGCCAGGCCCGACATCCGCACAGGTGTTTTGATAGCTCGCACCGTTCATGCCATTCGGGCCCGTATCCCCGCAATTCGCATCCCCGCCATCGCCTCCTTGACCCGCCGTTGAACTTTTCCCCTGCGTTCCTGCGCAGGCACCAGGAGCCCCGCTGCTGGTCTGCGCAGCCATCGGGATGCTACTGCCAGAAACGTCGCGGGTCCCGATTCTTGCCAACCGATCATTCACCATCACAACTCCGGAGTCACCGCCGGCGCCTCCGATACTAAGAAGCACGAAATTGTTGGGCACTGTCGAGGAGCGGAGGTTGGCAGTGGTTCCGGCAGAACCGCCATCACCACCTCGGCCGGGTAGGACGATCCCACGTGCGATTACGTGCTCAGCCTCGATGATGACCGAACCGCCTTGGCCACCGGTGCCGCCTTGGGCGGTGAATGCCCCCATGGCGCTCCCTCCCGCCCCTCCTGATCCACCAAGCACGAACGCGCCCGAGCGGATTTCCACGATTTGCGCACGGATGATAACATCCCCGCCCGCTTCGCCACGGCCGCCAATCGCGAATGTGTCCTGGTGTGCCAACCCCCGTGCCCCATCGAACCCCATGAGTACCGCGCCTGGCTCGATGACAAGCGTCCGGGCCTCCACGACAAGTGCACCCGGCGATCCTCGGGAAACGCTGCCAGTCACGATGACGATATCGCCCGAAATGGCCGCCGCGATTCCATCGCGCACGTACGTGACCTCGCGTTCAGGGAACGGCGCTGCGCCCGCCGGTAAGATGGCGGCAATCATGATCAAGCACACGACCGGGACTGAGAGAATGGACCTCATCGACATGGTACGCGCGGGACCGGCCCATTAGGGTTTGTCAACGCTGCGTTGACGGGTTCTCCTGCCTACCGCGATCGCGAGCAGAACCATAGCCACCAACCCCCAGGTCGGTTCGAGGGTGGAAGCATTCCGTTGTTCGTCCTCCGTGGGTTCGGCGGTGGCTTGTGCACCACAAGCGACGCCATCTGAGCCACCCCCTCCACTGCCACTGCTGGAACCGCCGCTGCCTCCCACGATGCCAAAGCCTCCGTCGCCCCCGTACCCGATTGATGAGGCGTCTCCCGCCAGGCCTGCACGGATGGGAGGCGTTGCAAACCCGCCAAAACCCGAGGTTGTCGTATACAATGCCGAGCCCCCCGGACCCCCATACGTTCCGTTCCCGCCTCGCCCGCCCG
>JBFILE010000181.1:0-7931 GCA_041599855.1 Thermoplasmatota archaeon | reverse complement strand
GGCACCTTCGGGAGGCGCCATCCGTGGGTGACACCCGATTCACCCACGCGTACGATCGCCTCGTGGAGGAGGCGGATCGGGCCGCGGCCATCCGCTCGATGACCGATGACGAGGTCATCGGCGCCCTCGCCGTTGCGGCGTCCCGGGAACCGGAAGGCGTGATGGTGAACGTCCTTGCGACGGAGGCGCAGAATCGGCTGCGGAGGTCCCGCACGATTGCCCACCACATGGCGGAGGCCATCGTTACCACGGATGCCTCGGGCGCGTTGACGTTTGCGAATCCGGCGGCCATGGCGCTTCTGGAGCGGAACCTGGGCGAGTCCATCGGCCGGGCAGCGGTCGAAGTCCTCGGCCCCCGTGGACCGGGGGACGAAGCATTGGCTGGAGCCACATGGCCGCTCACGCACGTCCTGCACACCGAGCAGGCTGTGGCGGTGGAGGACGAATTCATCACGAAGCGGGATGGCACGCGCATCCCGATCGACTACACGGCAGCCCCCATCACGCGGGCAGGAATGGTCGTCGGCACGGTCATGGTCTTCCGTGATGCGACCGAGCGCCGCCGCACCGTGCGCATCCGCGAGGCACTTCGCGCCGTGGCCGAGACCCTGTCCACTGCGAAGGACCTCTCCGAAGCAGCCGAGCCGCTGGTGGAAACGATCCGCGCATGCGTGGACGGGGCAGGCGTCGTCCTCTGGGTGCCCACCGCCGACCATGCCCACCTCGAGTGCGCCGCGATCGTCACGGACGCATCCGGCACGGCGTTCCGGGACGCGTGCTCGCGGCCGATCCGGTCCGGCAGGGACGGCCCGGGCGTCGCGTTTGCCACCGCATTCGAGCACGGACCCATCGATCCCGCCCGGGTGGATCCCGAAGCATTCCCCCGGAGCCCTTTTGCCGCCGCCGCGGGCTACACGGAAGCGGCGTCGTACCCTTGCCGCGTGGGCTCCCGCGTCGTGGCCGTGATCGAGATCCTGCGGAAGAAGCGGCGCCCATTCTCCACGAAACTCGTGGACGCGGTGCGCACGATCGCCGCCGACATCGGCGCCTTCGCCGAGCGGAAGGAGTCGGCCCTCGCGCTCCAGGAATCGGAAGCCATGATGCGCGGGATCCTCGACGCATCGCTGGATGCGGTGGTCACCATCGATGGCGACGGTTGCGTCATGGAGTGGAATCCTGCAGCCGAACGCCTGTTCGGGTATTCGAAGGACGATGTCCTCGGTCAGCCGGTGGACGCGTTCATCATCCCGGAGCGGTTGCGAAGCGCCCACCGGGAAGGCATGGAACGCCACCGGCACACGGGCCACGGGCCTGTTCTCGGCGCGCGCCTTGAATTGCCGGCGCGGACCAAGGACGGCCGCGAGATCCTCACGGAGACCTACATCGTTCCTGTGGCGTCCACGCGCCATCCGGTGTTCACGAGCAACATCCGGGACATCACGGCGCGCAAACGGGACGAGGAGTTGCTCCGCTACCAGAAGGTGCTCCTCGAAGCCCAGACGGAATCGCAACCGGAGGCTGTGCTCACGGTGGACGCGACCGGCCGCATCCTGGGGTACAACTCGCGCTTCGTGGCCATGTGGCATCCGCCGGCCGGCGTGCTCTCCTCGGGCGACGAAGCCGCGTGGCACCTGTGGTCCATGGGCGAGATGCTGGATCCGAACGCCTACATGGACCGGTTGCGCATGATCCGGTCCACGCGCCCCGCAGAGACCGAGGACGAGGTCGCATTGATGGACGGCCGGATGATCCGCCGCCTCGGCGCACCCGTCACCACGGCGGACGGCACGAACCACGGTTGGATCTGGACGTTCCGCGACGTGACGGAGGACGCGCGATTGCGCCGGGAACTGGAGGATGCGGAAGCCCGGTACGAGGCGTTGTTCCGGAACCTCGATCACCCCGTGGTCGTTGTGGACGTGAACCGCGGCATCATCGGAGCAAACGTGGCATTCGAAGCCGTCTTCGGCTACAGGTCCGAGGAGATCATCGGCCGCTCAACCGCGTTCCTGTATGCGGACCAAGAGGATTTCGCAGGCTTCGGCGAGCGACTTGCGGAAACGGCGGCAACCGACCGGCCCATCGCCTTTGCCACGTCCCTTCGCACCCGCACGGGGATCACGATCCCGTTGACGATCCGCGGATTCCCGTACCCCGGCGGCGGAAAGGAACTCAGGGGATTCGTCGGCGTCTATCATCTGGACACGTCGCGCCTGCCCGGAGCGGCCGCGGACGCCGGCAACGGTGGGCAATGAGCCACGCAGCGCCCGGACGCGAACGCCGGAGTGCGGCGGCCGACTGCCGCTGCACGCAACCGCCGATCCCAAGCGCTCCGACCCCATCGTGGTGCAGACCACGACCGGTGGCGGTGGTCCGCGGTCGCCGCCACGGAGCACCGGGGACCACGGCAGTCACATCAGGCCGCGGACGAAGCCGACTGACAGGTTCGCATCGCGGGCCGATCGGACACGCACCCCATTGGGGGCATGCGCAGCGGGGGCCGTGGGAGTGGGGGCTGGGTGCCTTTTGGGCGAAGAACGGGATCGGGCATGCCGCGGGCCGCGTGCGGCCCCGGAATCCGCGACGGGCGGCCCGGACAGCCGGGCATCGAGCGCGTCGAGGGCGCGCACGCAGCGCGCGAATTCCCGCTGACACCGGTCGAAGGCGTCGGACGTGGCATCCTCGGAGGCTGAGGCGGGGATGCCGGGAGGCATTGCCCGGGATTGCGGGCGTGGGAGGCTTGGGGTGCGGGAATCCGCGCGGTTCGCGGGCACAACCTCCTCTCTGCGCTGCGAGGCCTTGAGGACAATGGTCCGGGGAGATTTGGGGAAAACGGCCCCAGGGGCCCCGGGGAACAACCGAAGAAGGGAAGAGGGCGAAGATTTCGGGCGAAGGGCGGGTTTCACCAGAATCAAGCGGAGTTATGCCGACCCAGTTCCTATGCCGCCGGACCTTTTCCAATCGTCGGCGATCGAGTCGACCCTTCACGGCGGGGGAAAAGGGAATCGTTAATACGCACGTCATCGACTCACGGATGCGCGACCGGGCCTGATGGGCGCGGGACGCCAGTCATTGGCTCTGTAGTCTAATTGGTAGTGATGCTGGACTGTTATCGATCGCCGTTGGCGGTCGGCAGGCATCCGGCGGTCGAGGTTCGAGCCCTCGCGGAGCCGCTTTTCGTTGCACGATCCCGGCGTTCGATGCCATCCCTTTCCCCCGGCGGATTACCGACTCAACCACGCTGACTTCCGCTGGGAGGTCAGCCCCCTGCCGGGGACGCCTTCGAATGCCGCCATCCGCGCGGGAATCGGCCGCCCCGATTTGCCGGAGCACCCCTGATTGCCCCAACGCGTGCACCCCCCACTTGAACCCCCCACCTCAACTTCGCACCACGAACTCACCCGCCCCCCCGCGTATCCGGATCCATGGACCGGTCACGGCTCATCACACTCGCGCTTGCATTCCCAATCATCACCCAGCTCATGTGGGCATCCCAGGCACTCTCGTCATTGCCGGCCCTCACCGTGTTGCTCATGCTCGCGGCGGTCGGCTACGTCGTCGCCGCCTCCGCGCCGACACGACCCACAATCCTTGCGGCCGGGTTCGGCCTTGCCGCACTCTCGGAAGGGATCTTCGTTGCGGCTCCCCTTGCATTCGTGCCCGGAATCGATCCTGTGGGACGCGCCCTGAACCTGGTCCTGGTTGCAGGTCTGGCTTGGCTCGCCGCGTCCGCCTGGCGGGCGCGCGGGAGCGCCATTTCGGCGCGTACGCTGATGCCGGGCGCATCACTCGTACTTGCGTCGACGGCGGTGTCGATCGCCCTTGGCATCCTCTCCGGTGAGACATTCCTCGTTCCCGGCTACGCGCTGCAGGCCGCGGGATGGGGCATCCTCGTGGCCGTGGGCGCCACGTCGCCGATCATTCATTCGCGGGCACCCGCGCCCGGAACGGCACCGATCGACGCGAGCCAGGCGGGCGCGCGCCCGTAACGGAAGTGCATGGCGACGCGCTCCGCGAATGCGCTCCGCGCGTACGCGGCGTTCTCGTGGAGGAAGCGTCGCCCGGCCTCCGTCGCGTGGATCTGGTATGCGCCATCGGGGGCCTCCGTCACCTCGACATGCCCGTTGGCATCCAGGTCCGCGAGCACGCGCGTGACCATGTAGTGGTTCGCGCGCGTTTCCCACGCAATCTGCCCTTTGCTCAGGGGCGCGCCGCGTCGGTGATCGAGGGCCGCGAGCACGAGGAACCGGTACGCCTCCGCCGGAAGGTATCGGCGACGCTCGCTCATCCCTCGACCTCCTCCGGCAGGATCGGAGGGACAACGCTCGCACCGTCGGGTTCGAGGATGGCGAGGTGGACCCGCGCGGGGCCGTTGTTCTCATGCTCGAGCCACGCGTACGTCTCCTCCGGGATCGTCCACCATTTCTCTCCCGCGGGCGCCCGCACCGCAATCACCGCGAACGGTGCGCCGGCCGCGTGCGCCTCAGCGGCCCATTGCGCAAGGGCTCTCGCGTCCGGCATCGCGTCCGCGTCCCGGACGTGGGCGTCCGGGGGGAGCGCGGCCTGCACGTCGGACCACGCGGCGAATCCCCGTTCCTGTTGGTTCGCGGCATCGGTTCGTGCGCGCGCGTCCTGCCACGCCGCGAGGGCCGGCACGAGGCCTGTCGTGGCGGCGGTGATGGCGAGGCTCGCAATGGCGAGTTGCACGATGCCCATGAGGGGCGCCGTGCCCCGGACGTGCGCATCGAGTGCGCCTTGCGCGGCGATGACGCCCGCGGCGGCAACGAGCGCCGCGAACGCCGCCAAGGGGGAACCGGCCCGTTCGTGGGCGAAGACGGCTGCAACGGCGAGCCCGAGCACGACGACCGCGACCGGCGCATCGCTCGGTCCCCGCGCGAGGGCGAGTGCGGCGGCGAGGATCACGAGCGCTGCCGCCGTCCCGAGAAGCGCGCGTTGCGCGCCGTGCGACGGGTCGGGTCCGGCCACGTACTCGCCGACGCTCATCGCGCCCGCCGCATCCGTGCGTGCTTCAAGGCGCGCATGCGACCGCGCGCGGACGAGCCAGCCGAGGCTCCCGAACGCGGCAAGCAGGATGGGTGCGTGGACCGGCTCGTAGGTGGCGAGGAACCGGGGAAAGAATGACGTGAACGGGATCAAGGCCACGGAGGCGACGATGACGCCGCTTGCAAGAAGGGCGCGCGGGCTCGCATCCCAGCGGGCCCAGGATGCGAGAAGGACGGCAAAGGGAGGACCGATGAGGAGGGGAACCGCGGCGCTCACGTACGTGACGATGCCGATGTCCTCGGGGGCCCACTCGAAGGCCAGCCCCAGCGCGAGCGCGGCTGCGCCGGATGCGCCGACGGCGGACATGCGATGACGTGGGAAGGCGGTGACGGCCGCCACCACGCTACCGAGACCGACCAGCACCCAGCAGGCCGTGATCGACCAGAACAGGAGGAGCAATCCGGTTTCGACAAGAAGGATCGCGCCGAGGCTGCCGAGGATGATGGTTCGGTCGCGGCCGCGGGGCGCAAGCATCGCGAGAACCGGAGCCGCCCCCAGGGTCATGAGGACCAGGACCAATGACACGTATCCGAGGGGCACGAGGAATGAGCGTATGGGGGCCTACTTAAGCACCCCCCACCAAGTCCGGTGGAGGGGTCTGCCGGCAGATTCCCGGTTGGCACGCGTCAACAAGAACCGCGTCGGTCGGAGCCGTGGCAATGAGAGCGCGTCAACAGGAACGGCGTCAACGGGAGCCGGGCCAACGGGAACGCGTCAGCGGCGACTGCCTCAAGGGGAGCCATCACGGCGCTGCCGTCTTCGCGGCGCCGTCATCATCGCCGGCTGCGGGTCGGATGCACCGGTTCAAACCTTCTTTTCCAAGCCGTCGAACATGCCTTTCCCGGCCTTCTTCATCATGCCGCGGGCCATGAGGTCCATGAGGAACCCGCCCTTCATCCTGTAGTCGAGGTCGAAGCGGACGGTGGTGGTCTTGTCGCCGCTCAGGTGGAAGGTGCCGACCAGGTGCTGCATGGGCATCTTGCGGAAGGCGATTCCCTTGAAGGCGAGCGTCTTCCCGGCGTCCCACTCGACGACCTCTTCGTCAACGCCTTGGCCCTTGCCGAATTCGCAGGCACGGGTGCCGCCGAGGCCGACCTTGTCGTCGAGCCGGCGGCTCGATTCGATGCCCGGGTGGAAGTCGGCGACGTTGCCGTGGTCGGCGAGGATTTCCCAGACCTTGGTCCGGGGCGCGTTGAACGTGCGGGTGGTGGTGACAATGGGCATGAAGGGATTCTCCTTTTCCGGGTAGAATGAGTCGCGCGACGGATATGAGCGCGCGCCGACCCGGAAGTTGTCATTCCCGGCTCTTTATAAGGACGTATGCGTGGCGCGCCACCTGCCAACGGCTTGCGGATTGGATTCCGGACGATGCTGATGCCCAGCCCGGGGCATCCCAAGGCCTTGCCTGATCATGCCACCCCCGACCACGCGCGCTTCCTGGATCGTACGGCGAACGTTCTTCAACCTCCACGCCTCATCGTGGCTGGAATCATTGCATGACTCGCTCCACCCTGTTCCTTGTCGCCGCCCTCACGGTCGTTGCCCTTGGCGGGTGCGTGGTCCCCGAAGTCGTGGAGACCGGGGCCACCGACCCCGGGGCCTTGTTCCCGACACTCGCCGCCGGAGCGATCTCGGTGTCCGGCCTCGACCCCCTCGTCTGGGAAGGGAGTCGCCTGACCGGGGAACGGTTCGCGTCCGGCCCCGGCGAGACCACGTATGCGCCGTGCTCCCCGTCAAGCTGTGAGCGTTTCCCGTTCCGCGTGGATGTGCCGGCGGGGTACTGGGAATCGAACCCGGGCTTCGTCGAGGTCAGCATCGAATGGGAGCACCAGGAGGACGATTACAGGAGTGTCACGACGGACACGATCCCGATGGGCCACTACCTCGGGATGCCGAACCTCTTCATGCACCTGCGTGTGTTCGATTCCGCCGGGAAACTGGTGGCGGATGGCGTGGACGCCTTTCACTTCGCGAGCATTGCGCTCATCAGGAACCTGCCCGCGGGTGATTACGAGGCCGAGGTCGAGGCGTACTGGGGAACCGGTTCGTACGTGGGCGTCGTGCAGATCGAGCCCGCCACCGTTCCGGACCCGGGCGACCAGCTCCCGGACCTCATCGTGATGCCGCCGAGTGAACTCACCCTGGAGCATCCCATCGGCCGCGAGGCACCGGATCCGTTGACGCCGTTCGGTCGCAAGGGGTGCGACCCCGATGAGGCATTCGAGTTCGGCGCCGTCCGCTGCCTCCGCTTCGCCACCGGGTTCGGCAACCACGGACCCGGCCGCCTCGAGATGCGGCTGTCCGCTGAGGAAGCGCAGGCCGCGACCGTGTCGGAAGGCCAGTGGGTACAGAGCATCTTCCACGCGGATGGCACCGTCCGCTCGGAGCCCGCGTCGCCGGCCCAGTACCACAAGGTCCACGGGCACTACCACATCCTCGGCCTCGACGTGTCCACGGTGTACGAGTACGACTTCGACACCGCGACCCGGGGCAAGGCGCTTGGCGAAGGGCGCAAGACCGGGTTCTGCCCGGTGGACAGCGCCCTCATCTTCCCGACCGGCCTCGGCACCACGTACCCGACCGCGTACGGAGGCTGCTGCTACATGTGGGGATTCTGCCAACTCGACTACACGTCGGAAGGGGAGTACCATATCGGCCTTACCGCCGGGTGGTACGACGTGTACCCGTGGTGGCGGGCCGATCAGTACGTGGACATCGCGGGCGTCCCCGACGGCGTGTACGAACTGGAGACGTGTGCGAATCCGGAGGGCTACATGGCGGAAGTGCGCATGGACAACAACTGCGGGAGCGCGGTGTTCCGGTTGACCGGGGACGAGGTCGAGATCCTGGACAGCTGGTCCGAGGGG
>JBFILE010000180.1:0-7992 GCA_041599855.1 Thermoplasmatota archaeon | reverse complement strand
GGCCTCGGTCGTCGTCGTGGGGCAGGCGGGCGGGCCTCGGTCGTCGTCGTGGGGAGGGCGGGTGGGCGTGCGGGCCGTGCGGGCGTTACGGGGCGAGAGTGTGGAAGCAGGGCGGACGTGCATCGCGGGAACGCGGATACGCGGGCGTCGTGCGTCGTGGTCGTGGAACGGGTGGGCCGACCTCGTGGGGCAGGGACGCGGCGGTTCGCCATTGCGCGGCCCGTGGGCCGGCACGGCGGGGCGGGCGGGGGCAAGCACGGTGTCAAGGCCCCAGGCAGTGCGTGGCCAGGGGCCAAGTGGGCCAGTTCCCGACCGCATGATTTTAAGGCGAGCGACAAGGTAGCCGGTGGCGTCCCATGAAGAAACCCCTCGTCCGCGATTACATGACCCGGCAGGTGAAGAGCCTGAATCCGGAGATCACGGTGAAGGACGCGATCAAGCGCGTCGTGAACGAGGGCCACGTGGGACTGCCGGTCGCCGACGGCGACCTCCTCATGGGTTTCATCACACCCAAGGAGCTGTTGCGGAACATCGAGCGACCCGAGTCGCTCATCCGTGACATCATCCAGCAGGGCACGGTCGTGGCGCACCCTGAGATGGACATCGAGGACGCCGCCCGCATCCTCTTCCGCATGGGCGTGAAGGAGCTGCCCGTGGTGGATGACAAGGGCCGGATGGTCGGCATCATCTCGACCACCGACATCATCCGATCCCACATCGAGCGCGTGACGCCGCGGAAGATGCTGAAGCTGAAGGAGACCCTGGAATCGCTGTACGACATCACGGTCTCCATCGATCGCGAAGTCGTTTCCACGAAGAATCTGCTGCCCACCCAGAAGCGCATCTACGCGGACGAGCTGGAGGGGCGGAAACGGGAGATCCAGCGCGGACTCGCGGAACCGATCATGGTGATCGACAAGAAGCCGCAACCCATCCTCGTGGACGGTCATCATCGCGTCCTGGCGGCGCGCCAGCTTCACGTGGATGAACTGGATGCGTACGTCCTGAAGCTGGACGATGCGTCCATCGAACTCGGCCTTGAGCGGAATGCGCGGGCCGCGGGCCTGAATTCCCTTGACGATGTGGAGATCAACGATTTCGGGCAGCATCCGCTTGTCGAGATCACCACGCGTCTCCTGAAGCCGAAGGACCACGAGTGACGGCGGCGGACGGGGTGGTCCGACTGCGCGGGCGGCTCGGCGATTGGGGGGTCATGATTCGGAAGCACACACGAGCCCCCGGTGCGCATCCGGCCAATTTCGCCGGAAAAATGCCCTCATACGGTTTCCCGAAAATGCACTTATTCCTACACTGGTAAGCGGCGATTCCGTTTCTCTGAAACGCGCGTTGGCGACCCGGTTTCCCCCCGGGAGGCAAAAGGGAGGCTTACGGATTCCGGGCCGCCTTCGCGCTTGTCATGTTCCAGGTTCGTTTTTCGGAGGTCCATGCCACCGAACAGGGTGGATCGCGGTGGGACGCCGCGACTGATCTTCTGCCGGCCGAGCACCGCATAAGCTTTATGGCAATGCATTTGCCATATTGTTGACGTTTCGCCGATAATCTCTCAAGTTTTCCGCATATGTCCAATACTGTAGCTTCCATTCGGCATACTGCCGGACCGGACATGGCCGCCGCCGGCATGATCGACCCGCGAGCGCGCGCACATTCTCGCCTCAACGGCCACGGAATCCGCTGATCTCGACAGACCGCGAAACCACGCCGTGCGCGGTGCGACGGTTCTTATACGGAGTCCGATAGAGCGCTACTCGGTTGGTTGGCCCCATGCGTACACGGCGAGTCCGGTTCGGAAGAAGCGACAGCGGCGCAACCCAGTTCCTGGCCGCGGTCATGCTCGTCGGCCTTACGGTGACCGGGTCCGCAACGATGTACGTGTGGTTCGTCCAGCCGGAGCCCGGTGATGCGACGCCGAACGGAAACCTGCAGCGCAAGGATAGCCCGTGCGGCAATGACATCTTCTTCCCTTCCACCATGGACTTCGGGTGGGAGGTCACCGAGATCCGCATCGATGGGGCAGACGTGTGGACCATCGGTGCCCACGGCAACCGCGTGCAGAACTCGGAGTGGAACGGCGAATCCCTTGAAGTCGGAGGAACCATCTCCGCCGGCCAGCGCATCCGCGCGTGGGCGAGCGGCGGAACCCCCTCGCTCAGCGTAACGAACATCCAGCGCGGGACCATGGTGTCGCAGGTGGACCTCGATTCGAGCGCGGCGGACACCATGCCTCCGAACATCTTCCTGACAGGTTCCGCCGGCGCATTCGCCAACGGCACTTCGAAGGATTCCGGCTGCAGCGGCACCGTGACCGTCACGGTTGCCGTTTCGGATGGCACGAACTACTGGGGCGGAACCGCATTCGATTCCCCGGACCCCGTGGACCTCCCCGCGGGCACGGGCGATACATGGAGCCTGGATGCGGAAACACTCCTCATCCCGACCGGGGACTATATCCTCGAAGTCACGGCCACGGACGGCGCCGGAAACAGCGACACCCTCAACACGGACGCCGTGACCCTGACGACGTCGATTCCCGCCGTCAACACGCCGTCCCCGACCAGCACCTCGTACGCCATGGAGTTCCCCGGGACATTCACCGAGGTGTTCGTCGCCGAAGGCCGCATCGGGAATGTGGCGAGCGGCGTGAGCACCCACGAATTGGATGCCTCGGTTTCGACCGCGGGCCCGTTCGCAGCCGGCGAAACGGACGACCATGCGTGGGCCAGTGCAACGTCGAGCGCGTTCACAGTCACGTACGTGCCCGGCAGCGGCGCCGTGACCCTCACCATCGGGGGAACCACGGTGACCCACACGACCGCCGCTGACCCCGCGTCCCTCATCGACGTGGTGATCCGGGGCCAGGCGTCGAAAGGAAGCCTTTCGCTGACGAACCTGATGCTGGACGGAACCCTCCTCGATGACATCTTCGCCGATTCCGCCGACTCGGATATCGTCACGATGCGAATCGGTGCGGACGGCGCCCTGGCCGATGGGTTCACCCTCACCGGCGACGCGACGATGACGTGGTCGAATCCGAAGCCGAAGAACTCGGAACTCGCGTTCCAGGTCATGATCGGCGAAGTGACCGTGGAGCCGGACATGAGCGACAAGGTGACCATCTGTCACGCACCGCCGGGGAACCCCGCCAACGCGCACAGCATCGTGGTCGGCAGCAGTTCCCTCGCCGCGCATCTGGGTCACGGGGACACGCAGGGTGCGTGCCCATAGGCCGGTCGGGGGAGCGGCGGGGCGCGGGCCCCCGCGGGCGTCGCGGCGGCACCCAGCTGGTCATGGGATGACAGGCAGCGCCGCTGCCGCCGCTCGGCCCGGCGTGCCCCGCCCGTCATGGGCCGCCGGCAGGACCGCCGCCGGGGTTCGACGCGGCTACGGTTTGTCGCCGCTTGCTTCCGACTCCGCCGCTTCACGGTACCAGGCCGGCAGCGTTTCACGGAGCTGGTCCACGAGTGCCCGCTGGGAAGTGACGCCGAGGGGCACGAGGTCCATCTCAAGGTCCGGCCACCCCAACTCCTTGAGTGCCTTGTCGACGGCGTCCGCCTCGCCGGATGCGTCAACCACGACCGAGATCTGACGATACATCCCCGTCGGCATGTCGAACGTCGGGTCGGCGAGCAGCCGCTTCTGGATGGCGAGGTATCGCCGATGGGCGAAATTCACGACGTAGCGCACACACGGCACCGCCGGTGGCGTTCAACGGCCGGTGGGCTGGGTAAACGTTCCCGCCGAAAGCCAATGAACGTGGCCGATGGTCGGACGGTCCCCGGCGGCCGCCGGGTAGACAACGGAGGCCCGATGGACGGACGGTCCCCGGCGGCCGCCGGGTAGACAACGGAGGGGCTGCGGCAATGATCGACGGCGCTGCGGGACCCGCCCCGACCGCATCGAGGCCGTTGTCAGAAGAAGTCCGAAAGCTTCGCCTTCTTGACCCGATCGTTCAGGAACAGGCTGTCGATGGAGTCCTCGATGTGCTCGATCCGCTGCCTGACGTAGAAGTTCACGTTGTACTTCTCGCAGATCTCCTTGGACACGATGAGGTACTTCTTCACGCTCGCCTCATGCACGGTCATGGTGAGCGTGTTCCCGCATCCCTGCTTCATGCATTTCCCGAGGAGCGGAACCCGACGGTACTTCGCTGTGCACTTCGTGCACCGGAGACTCTGCTTCGAGAACGCCTTCAGGTTGCCCATGAGATCCGGCAGGAAGTGGGACCCGATGACGCGAGCCGCAACGTCCGCCGCATCCACGGCGCGGAGCTTTCGCCCGAGTTCCAGCTGCGCCTCCATCTTCTCCATCATGCTGCCGATGGTCTTGTACGCACTCGCGGCGGGGCCTTCCCCGATGTTCGCGGTGTCGTGGGTGAACCCGATGTTCTCGTACTGCTCGGGCTTCCCGAGGCGGTTCGCGACGGTGTCCAGCATCTTCGCGACGTCCCCCGGCTGCGGGTGCTTCATCGTCGCTTCGTAGAACTCGATCGGGTACTGGTACATGCAGTCCACGTTGTGCGCTTCCTTGTCCACCTCGTTGGGGTCAAGGCGGAGCGTCAACGTGAGGGGCGCATCCATGAGGCCGCCACGGGACTGGGGCAGGTATTCGCGGCTGAAGTTCAGGAAGCCGTCCAGGAGGAGCATGACGGCGTCCTCGTCCCCGTCACAGTTGCGCCGCTTCGCCGCATGGAAGAACGGGTGCCCGAAGTGGACCTGCGCCTTCGTGTGGCCGATGACGCGGCACAGCACGCCCCCGGACGTGTGCGGCGCGAGACCGATGAGGAGGTGGCCGATCATGTCCTCCCGCGTGCGGCAGTTGTAGTACGGCCGGATGCCGTACACATGCACGAGGAGGTCATCGACGAATGCAGCGACCTTCAGGAGGTAGTCGACGCAGGACGTGGAAACGATGATGTCCTGCACGCGGAGCTCGCACACCTGGGTCGGCTCCGTGAGCGGGTTCCCGAGATGATCGTTCACGTAGCCGAGTTCGCGGAGCTTCTCGACACTGACGTTGATCTCACCGGGTTTGAAATGGGTGAGGGTCACGTCCGTCATGTCGAACCGCGCGGTGCCGTCCTTGAACGTGAACACCTGATGCTTCGCGCGGAGGATCCCCTTCTCCAGGATCTCCGGACTCTTGTTCTTGGAGAGGAGGCCCTGGACGCCCTTGATGACGTCCGGCATCCGCATGGTCCCCAGGTTCTTCTGTGCGATCTCGAGGAGTTCGCCGAGGGCGATCTTCTCGGGGTCCGGCCGGCCCGGGTTCTGCGGCGGCACGACCTTGGTGCGGCCGGGGCACCCTTCCTTCGGACACTTGTACAGGATGGTCTTCTCGCTGCACGTCTCGCAGCGACGCATGCCGACCTCCACCTCGAAGGGGCGGGATGCGGCCTGCTTGACGAGCCGCTGGGATCCGCCCGCATTCCCGAGGGGGAAGAGGGCGTGGACGGGCGGAGTCATCTTGCGCTCCGCCGCCTTCTCGGGGCGACCCATGCGCGTGCCGATGCGATGGGGGGCACGCGGCATGACCTTGAAGCCGGCAATGGCGGAGACGACCTCGCAGATGTCGTCGGTCACGTCCTCGGCCGGTGCTTCCGTGAGGGATCGGACACGGGCGATGCGGCCCTCCACAAGGTCGAGGCCGAGGCACCGGATGAGCGGGTACGCGTACCGGGGGCCCACGACCACATTCCCGTCCTCGATCTCATGGAGGCACCCGATCTTGACGAGGAGGTCCTTCCCAACGCGCGTGGATCCCTTGTCCGATTGCGGCCGTTCGAACAGGAGGCGTTCCACGCCGTCGTCGGTTGCTCCAAAGGACGCGACTTCGAGGATGGCGTCCGACAGGGCGCCGAGTTCCGTGCGATCCAGGTCATGCCAGAACAGGTTGTACGGCGGCGGCAACGGAGTCCCCGTGCGCTCGGCGAGCGCCACACCGTGGCGGGCATCCTTCAACACGGGAGCGTCCTCACCGGTTGCGCGCTTCACGTCGAGACGCCACCATTCCGGCGCGTACGACGCCTGCGGAAGTGTCTTGTTGTTCTCGGCGAATTCGCCGAACGGGACGAGGATCTCGCCCACGTCCACGATCTCGCGGATGCGCCCTTTCAAGGAGACCGCCTGCTTGCCCGTGGTGACTTCGATGAAGGCGCCGTTGTGGAGCAGGGCCAAGGGCCCCTCCAATTCATCGCATGGGGTCGCGACGGTGGCTTTTCCGGGGCGCTCGATCTTCATCTGGGTGCCGACTGCGAGGAAGTCGTCGAGAAGGAACATGGATGCCGGGCTGACTGCAAGGGTCGCGAGGCCGCATGTGCGGCCGCGCCCGTACCGGAGCCGCCACCCGCCGGGCCGGCTCGGGTGGGAGAACACGGGACGCCCTGCCACGATGTCGGCCATGAACTTCCAGTTCGCTTCGATCGGGGGCCGTGTGGGTTTCTTGACGCCCTCGCCGCTGCCGTCGCCGGCTGCGCCGTCGGCCTCGGCCCCCTCTTTTTTCTTCCCCTTGTTCACGAACGTGTCGATGAACTCCCAGCCTTCGAGGTTGAGGTTCTTCACGTGCTTCTGGATCTTGGGCGCCTTCAGGGTGAGGCCTTCCGCGATGACGAGGCAGGCGCCGCCGCGCAGCCGGTTCGTCTCAATGCGCGGGAGGTTCCGGTTGCCGCCGACTTCTCCGTCCTCCGTGGGTTCGCCATCGACCATGATCGGGCAGTTCCGCACGATGAGGTCGATCTCCTCGCTGGTGGGCGTGTACTGGAGGTTCGCGGAACTCTTGTACGCGGGAATCTCTTCCTTGAAGCGATCCACTTCCCCCGCAGTCGGGATGTAGCGTCCGATCCCGATCTCACGCCGCACGACGTCCGCGATGAGCACGCTCAACGCCTGGCCGGTGCCGCCAGCGGCGCGGATGGGTCCGGCGAACTTCACGCCGAGGCATTCGGACCCGTCCTCGTTCCGGAGGAGACGGACCCCTGCGATCCCGTCGAGGGGGGCGACGAGGATTCCCTCGGTCAGGATGGCGAGACCGACGCGGACGGCGGCGTCGATGCCGGCTTCCCGGTCGTCGAACTGGCCGAACTTCCCCGCTGCGACCTCCTTTGCGATCATGAGACTCATCATCTCACGATTCATGTCCTTCGAACATTCCCGGATGCGGACGGCAACGCCACGCTGGGGAAGGAAGTCGAGCATGAGTTCCTCGACGCGAGCCGCGAGGTCCTCCGCGGCCGGGATCTCGACCAGGGTGGATGGGTCGAGGCCGCGCTCACGGGCCTTCGTCGCATGTTCGAGGCAGCGACGCATCTCGCGCTCAAGGGACGCGAAGTACGCCTGCATGGTGGGGCTTGCACCCTCGCCTGTGCGGGCCACGATTTCCGCGGGCTCGAATTCGACATCGTCGAGGGTGTCCGGATCGTAATCCGTCACCGCCTCCACCGTGTCGCCAAAGTATCCCGCGGTCACAAGGTCACCTGTCGAAGAGCCGTCGCGGGCCCGGAAAAAAGCACGCGGCGCGTGCATCCTGAGCGGGCCGCCCAAGGCCTGTCTCCGGGAATCGTGGGTTCGCCTATGGTCTTTTGGGAGACCGGGCGGGCGAGGCTGCCGCGACGGGCCCGTGCAGGTCCGGCAGATGCCAGGTTGATGAAGCTGGGTCGAGCCATTCCCCGACGGAGGGAGTGCGGGCAAACGCCGTTGCCTCGTCGGCCACGCTCCGGCGTGAAAGGCAAATGGTTCTTATAGGATCCCAACTCGATGGCGCGGTGTCTCGTAGAATGCCATTGCTCGCGGTGGCCGCGATGCACAGCTTTTCGTGATTTTTCTGGGTCAGCGGGGGCGCTGTCATTCAGCGGCGGGACCATGGACTGGCGCTCAATCGGATGGATCCAACCTTTGGGGGACATTGTAGGCCGGCGACACCATGACGTGAATTCGCCGGTCACGTCGAGTCCCACAACGATTATCCCCGGGACCCCCGTCG
>JBFILE010000179.1:0-8006 GCA_041599855.1 Thermoplasmatota archaeon | reverse complement strand
GGGGCGACGGCGGCGCGGGGATTTAACGGGCGGGGGTCGGGGTTGCCGCGCGGCCGGCGGGGCGTGACGCGCGGGGCGCGTGCGCGGCGGTGGCATCCGTTCGCGTTGCCGCCGCAATCGGGGCAGTCTCCGCGGCGCGGCGGACGGCCGGACCACCATGGGGCGGGGTCCGGCCGTCGGTTCGCGGCAGCTTCGTTTCAGGCGCGTTTGCGTCGGGCCAGTGCCATGCCGGCGAGGGCGACGACGGCGAGGCCCATCTCGAAGCCGGGGAGCCCGAGGAATCCGCCGCCCCCGTCGTCGCCGCTTCCGCCACCGGCGGCACCAGCGGCGGATCCGTCGAGGGGTTCACCGGATGCGCCGGCGCCCGTTCCGGGGGTTCCGTCGGGCCCGGTTCCACCGTCGCCACCGTCGCCACCGTTGCCGCCGCGGGTGCCGCTGCCGCCCGGCGCCGTGCCATCCTTCGGAACCGCGGGCGCGGGCGCCTTGAGGTTGGTCAGGATGTCCAGGTCCTGCAGCGTACCGTCGGACGCCACGATCTTCAGCCGGAGGTTGCCGGCGTGTTCTTCGAGGCCCGTGTTCCAGGCGTACGCGTTCCCGCTTCCTGCGTAGAGGAGGTCCCAGGTGCGGCCGTCGTCGCGGCTGACGAAGAGGCTCGTGGTGGGCATGGTGCCGTCGGGGTCGGTTGCTTCCCATGAGACGAGGACGATGCCTTCGAGGGGGGTGCCGGGTTCCGGGGAGGTGAACCGCACGGTGGGCGGGTCGTTCACGTCGTCCGAGCCGGGATCTCGGCCTTCGCCGCTGTCGCTGCCGGGGTCGCCGAGGACGTCGCTTTTCAGCGTGCGGACGTTGGCGATCTCGCTCCAGGCGCCGGTGTTTCCGGCACGGTCCATGCCACGGGCGCGGAAGCCGTATTCCGCGCCGCGTTTCCCGCTGAACGTGAGGGATTGCTCCTCGGTGAGGATCTGTTGCCAATCCGCGGCGCCATCGCGCCATTGGATCTCGTAGCGATGGAGGCCGCTTTCCTTGTCGCTTCCGGCCAGCACGAGCGGGATGCGGAAGTCGTCCACGATGGCGGCCTCGGGCTGGATGGCGACGACGGGCCCGGTCACGTCGAACCGGACGCGGTATGAGTCGCCGCGGCCCGGTTCCACGTCCACGAGTTTCGCGAGCGGACTCACGCTCTTCTCGTACGCGATCAGCAGGTTCAGGTTCCGGTCCAAGGGCATGGAGCGGAGCACCTCGCTGGACAAGGTCGCGTACCAGCGGCCGTCGGACCGCTTCGCGAAGGCGACCGCCGGGTCGTCCGTCGTGGCCGCGCGACCGCTTGCATGATGGAGGAGGATACGGGCCATGTCCGCGTCATCCGATGCTGCGGCAAGGGCGAGGGTGATGGGCGCCATGGGCGAGATCCATCCGGTTCCATCGAGGGCCGCTGCGGCGTGGGTGACGCCATTCCCCGCGGTCGAGTGCAGGGAGATGAGTCGCCCGGCGCTGTCGGAGTCCACGGCGGCGGCGAAGAATGTGCCCGTCATCTCGCGTCCGGGTTGCGCGGCCTTCGACGACAGGCCGTTCTTCACTTCCACGGTGTGCACGCGGGCGCCGGTCGGGTCGCGGAAGACGATGTCCCAATCGCTGGGTCCGAGAGGGTCGCCTTCGATGGTGATGGCACGCACGTGCAGGGTTTCCTCGTGTCCCAGGAAGTCGAGGGTGGCCCGGTCGCCGGTTCGCGCGTAGTCGAGGAGGACTTCGCCGGTCTGCGGGTCGACGACGGTGATGGCGTCGGGGTCGGCGACGCGGCCCTTGAGGGTGACGGGCCCTGCGAATGTCACGGTCTGGCCTCCGCCCGTGAACGAGAGCACGGGGGGCTTCGTGGTCCGGTCGGCGGAGAATGATGCGATGGCGGCGCCGTCGCGCAGGACGGTGGCGACGAACATGGCGTCGTCGGGTCCGCCGTCGATGACGATGATGCCGTTGGCAAGCTGGACGTCGCCAAGGGGCGTGTGGAAGGTGACGCCGTCACCGGTCCGGATCAATCCGACCGGATCCGCGCCCGGGGCTTCGGGAACGGTGACGCCAGCCACGGCGCCGGACGGGTCGTACAGGATGGCCATGGGGTCCACCACGATGACGGTGCCGTCCGCGATCCCGTCCACACCGCGCACGGCCACGTTCAACGTGGCGAGGCCGACGGGGCTTCCTGCGAGGGCCTTCGGCTCCATGCGCATGGATACGTGTTCACCGACGTCCACGCCGAATCCGCCGGGCGTGAAGGGGTCGCCGGTGACCCGGATCGCATCCTCCGGGAAGGTGCCGGCATATCCGCCGACGAAGGCGACGAGGCCGTCGCTGTCCGGGGAGGGCGCCTCCGGGAGGGCGGGGCGCGCGCTGTCAAGGATGGCGAACAACGGAGTCCCGTCGAGGGCACTCACGATGATTTCGGAGGGGTCGATCGGGTTCCCGACGAGGGCTGTGATGGTGCCGAACACATCGTCCGGGATGATCGTCACGGGCGGAAGGACCGGAGTGGGCGCGTTGTTCAGGAGCGGGGCCGCTTCGGCGAGTCCGGGGCCGGCCTGGATGTCAACGCGGGGCGGGGACGCAAGGGCCACGCGGACCTTGAGCGCCTGGGCCCCCCCATGGGTCAGGTCGATGGAGGGTCCGGCGGCAGTCGCCGCGGCCACGAGACCGACGGGGCCCGTGCCCGTGCCGATACGCAGCGTGTCGAGGGCGGCGGGGATGGACGCGTGGGCGAAGCCGTCGCCGGGAAGCGCGGCTTCGAAGAGCACGCCGCCACCTGCCGGGTCGATGAGTTGCACGCCGTCCAGCGTGCCCTTTGCGGTTTCCCATTCGACAAGGAGGGGCGCCAGGGGAATCCCGCCGGCATACACGCTGATGGTGACGCTTTCGGCGCTCGCGCCTGCGGGACGCACGGCCTCGGTCAACGCGTCGAGGGCGCCGCCGGTCAGCCGGATCCCGAGGGCGGGGCGGGCACTCGTCGGCGGATCGATGACCATGTGGAGAAGAACGGCGCCGTCCGTGCCGATGACGGACATGCCGCCGGCCATGGGATCGCCGTCGATCCGTGCGGCGTCGAGGGAGCCGACTGCGCCAAGGACATCGATGGAAAGGGCATCGCCGTCACCCGGAACAAGGCGGAGGATGGATTCGCGGAGACCGCGGTGGGAGGGCAACGTCTCTTTCGCTGGGGCCATGAGATCCGAGAGGGGTTGGCGGATGTCGACGGCGTCCGCGTTCCCGTCCACGTCGTACCGGATGCGGGCGAGGCCGTCCATGCGCAGGTCCAGCGGTTCCCCGGCCGCCGTGCCCTTGATGCGCAGATGCGGCGCCTTCCCGAGGAAGTCGCCGGTGACGGTGATGCGGGTTTGGCCGCCGTCCTTGATGCGGGCCGTCCAGCGGCCATCGAGGTCGCCGTCCACGTCCACGATGCCGGGGAGACTGAGGGTGCGGTCCCCATCGGGGCCGGCGAGCACCATGCGGACCTTGGGCGTCAGCGAGCTTCGGTCCATGCTCATGGTCAGGAGGGTGTCCTCGGCGTCCCATGATGTCACGGGGTTCACGGCGAGACGATGCGGGACGCTCACGGTGAGGGAATCCGGCAATTCTGCCGCCCCTTCCATGTGGGCGACGAGCGCCGGCAGACCGGCGGCAGGCCCGGGAGGCGAAGCCGCGGATGCGGGAAGGGGTACGAGGGCGGATACGACAATGAGGACGGTGACGAGGACGGGGATGCGGATCGCGCGGGTGGCCATGGGGTTGGCAACCTCCGCCTCCACGCTCGCCGAGAACCCGTACATAACCACTTCGCAATGGCACATGGCGAAACTGGACCCCTGCGGGAGGCGGGTCCATCAAGCCCTCACCAGGTCTTGATGCACCGGGACCACGAGCACCTGCTCATGCCGCAGACGGCCCGGTGGCCGACGATCCACAACAACAAATGGCAATGGTTATACGGTCTCGCGAATGTCAAGGCTTGGCAGGGCGCGCAATCTCAAGCCTCCCAGTAAGAACATTTTCGCGCGTGCTGCCGTTTCTTCCAATCCGGTGCCTCCCGGCCCGCCCGCGGGACACGTGCCGAGCAAGTCCTTAATGTGAAGTCGTCGTTCGCAGGCCGACAATGACGACTGACGCACCAGCCGGACCCGCCCCGGACGCGCCGCCCGCGGCCGCGCCCGACCCCACCGCGACTCCGGGCACGCGCGCAGTCATCACAATCCTGGGCACCGGCCACGTGTTCAACCTGCGGGCCCGCGTGCAGGAGGAGATCTTCCGCCGCCACCCCGAAGTCGTCTGCATCGAGCTCGACCCCCTGCGCTACCGCGCCCTCAAGGCGCAGGCCCGCGGCGAAACGGGCAGCACGAAGAACGTGCCCGTGTTCTACCGGCTCCTCGCAAGCTTCCAGACGCGCATCGCGGGCGAGTACGGGGTCAAGGCGGGGGACGAGATGCTGGCGGCAAGTGATGCCGCGCAGGACCTCCGCGTGCCCCTCGCCCTCATCGACGTGGATGCGCAGCGCACCTTCCGTCGCACGTGGCAGGAGATGGGGTACCGCGAGCGGTTGCGCCTTGCGGGATCCATCGTGGGCAGCGTGTTCATGCCGTCGAAGACGGTCGAGAGCCAGGTCGAGGAGATGGAGGAGAACTACGACCTCTACTTCACGCTCCTCGGCGACAAGTTCCCCACGTTGAAACGCATTCTCCTCGACGAGCGCAACGAGCACATGGCAAAGGCGCTTCAAGGGCTTGCCACGCGCCACGCGAACGTGATCGCAGTCCTCGGGGATGGCCATGTGGACGGCGTGAAACGCATCCTTGAGGAAGGCGGCCTGGACGTGGACGTGGTGCGGCTGAAGGCGCTGCGGGTGCCGAGGGACGCGCCGCCCGCGGGGGACACGACGGCTTCGGCGTCGTTCACCTACTCGCTGGATGAGTGATCGGTCGGTTCCTGCGCGCGCACCGCGCCCGCGCCACCACCCACGATCCGCACCGATCCGGACATGGTCGACCCGGGCGCGCAGGCGGGTTCCACCGGACCCACCGGCTGCGGCCCCCGACCACCCGGGCACGGCGCGCACGTCAGGTTTATGAACGGGCCCCCAATATGCAACGGGTAATACAAGGTGCGACAACGAACCGCCCTCGTATCGGTTTTCGACAAGACGGGTCTCGGACCCTTCGCAGAATCACTCGCCCGGGACCATGGGTTCCGCTTCGTGTCCACGGGTGGGACGGCCAAGGCGCTCCGCGACCTCGGCCTTGACGTGACCGAGGTGAGCGACGTCACGGGATTCCCCGAGATCATGGACGGCCGCGTGAAGACGCTGCACCCGAAGATCGCGGGAGGCATCCTCGCCCGCCGCGATTCCGAGGCGCACATGGCGAGCGCCGCCGAGCACGACATCCCGATGATCGACCTGGTCGTCGTGAACCTGTATCCCTTCGAGGAGACCGTGGCGCGCGGCGCAAGTGAAGCCGAAGTCATCGAGATGATCGACATCGGCGGACCCTCCCTCATCCGGGCCGCGGCGAAGAACCATCAGGACGTGCTCGTGGTGACGGACCCCCGCCAGTACGATGCGGTCCTCACGGACCTCGCGGCCGAAGGCGGCGTCGCCCTCGATGCGCGGGAGCGCCTTGCCCACGAGGCATTCAGCCTGACGGCGCGGTACGATGCGATCATCGACCAGTACTTCCGCCGCAAGCTCGTGGACACGGACTTCCCGGCACACCTCACCCTCTCCTTCGAGAAGATCCAGGAATTGCGCTACGGGGAGAACAGCCACCAGCGCGCCGCATTCTACCACGGGAAGCCGACCCATGAGCCGTGTGTCGTGAACGGCCACCAGCTCCATGGCAAGGAACTCTCGTACAACAACATCCTCGACACGGACACCTCCATCGAGGCCGTGAAGGAATTCCAGGACCCCGCCGTGGTCATCGTGAAGCACGCAACGCCATGCGGCATTGCCACGGGCCCCACCCTCCACGCCGCATACCTGCGCGCATACGAAACGGACACCGCAAGTCCCTTCGGCGGTATCGTGGCCCTGAACCGGGAAGTGGATGGCGCGACCGCGGAGGAACTGGGGAAGCTCTTCCTGGAAGTCGTGGCGGCGCCGCTGTTCTCGGAGGAGGCCCTTGCGATCCTCACGAAGAAGAAGAACGTGCGCCTCCTCGAAGTCCCCGGCCTCGGGGAACGCCAGCGCTTCGGGGGCCTCATGTACCGGAGCGTGGTGGGCGGCATCCTCGTGCAGGACCGTGACATCCTCGACCCGGACACGGCGAACTGGAAGGTCGTCACGAAGGTGGCGCCCACACCGGAACAACTCCGGGACATGGAGTTCGCGTTCAAGTGCGTCCGGCACGTGCGCTCGAACAGTGTCGTCTTCGCGAAGGATGGCGCGACGGTCGCCATCGGCGGGGGCCAGACGAGCCGCGTGGACAGCACGTGGATTGCCACGAAGAAGGGTGGCGAAACGATCCCGGGAAGTGTCCTTGCGAGTGACGCGTTCTTCCCGTTCCGCGACGGCATCGATGTGGCCCGCGAGGCGGGCGTGGCGGCCATCGTGCAGCCGGGTGGAAGCATCCGGGATGCGGAGGTCATCGCTGCGGCGGATGAGCACGGCATCGCGATGGTGTTCACGGGGCAGCGGTCGTTCCGGCATTGAGCGAGCCCGGTGCCGGCGCTGCGGCCGCGCGGGGGTCCGCGCGGACCCCCATCCCGTGGCGCGGCCCGCCCTCGGCTGCCCGGAGTGTTGTCGATCGACCGCCCCCGGCATTCGAACACGGTCGAGGACGGACCACAAACCACGAATGCGGGCAAGGAAGTGCAGCGTCGTGGCCCCGGATCCGTGGACGGTCGTCATCACCGGCGCATCAAGTGGCATCGGCCGCGCGACCGCGCTCGCGTATGGCCGCGGGGGCCATCGCGTCGTCCTCGCGGCGCGTGACCCCGTGGCGTTGCGGCGCGTCGCGGCCGAGGTCGAGGAGGCCGGCGGCACCGCCGTTGCCATCGCGACGGACGTCACCCGCGATGACGATGTCGCAGCCTTCGCCGGGGCGACCCTTGAAGCATTCGGGCCCGCAGACATCGTCATCGCGAACGCCGGGTACGGGCACTTCGGCGCCCTCGCCGACACCCGGATCGATGACGTCCGCGCGCTCATGGACACGAACTTCCTCGGTGTCGTGCGCGTGGCGCAGGCATTCCACGATCAACTCTCGGACCGCCGCGGCCGCTTCGTCATCGTGGGCAGCGTGTTCGCCCGCGCGGGGCTTGCCCGATTCGCGCCGTACGCGGCGTCCAAGTTCGCGGTCCGCGGACTCGCCCAAGCGCTGCGTGCGGAGTGGGCGCCGGAAGGGATCAGCGTCACCCTCGTGAACCCCGGGTCCACGCGCACGGCGTTCCATGGCAGGTCGGCAGTGGGCGGGGATGCGCCGATGGCGCGCCTCGGGCAGTTGCGGGAACGCGGCATCGACCCGGTGCGGGTGGCGCGGGCGCTGGTCCGCGGAGCACGTCGCCGCCGGCGGGAGGTCACGGTGCCGTGGACGAGCCGCCTCTTCCTCGCGGCGCATGCGATCGCGCCCCGGGCGGTTGCATACGTGGCGCGACGAAGCCTGGACCGGTGAGGGAGGGGACGGCCGAGGGGCCCGGCGTGGACTCGCACCATTGGGCGCCGTAGACACTGTGGCGCTCGCCCCGACGGACCCCGGCGGCAACTGGCAGCCAAGGAATGTCGTCCCGCGACGCGCGCCACCTCGTTCGAAGATGCGTTTGGAACGCGGGGCGGAGCGGCGGTCGCGCCGGAGGCACACCCCGGGTGGGCCGGGGGCGCCCCGTGGAGGCCGCAAGGCGCCCGGGTGTGCCACGAGCGCCGGATGCGGGACGCAGGGGGGGCCGAGTGCGCGATGGTACCGACTTCAGGAAAATCGTCCGGCGAGGTGTCGCCTCCCGGGGGACGTGGAGCCGGGCCGGGAGGGTGGGGT
>JBFILE010000178.1:0-8033 GCA_041599855.1 Thermoplasmatota archaeon | reverse complement strand
TACGTGTCCCCGGAGATCTGGCGGTACGATCCCGACGCGAACCAGTGGACGCGCCTCGCGACGCGGTTGCCGTTCGGTGTCGCGATGGGGAGCGCGAGCTTTGACCCGACACCCACTGCGGCGTGCCCCGCGGGATGCATCTACCACGTGGGAGGGTGGCAGGTCCGCCCCGAGCAGCCGTCGAACGCCGCAAGCGTGGCCGTCATTGCGGACGCCATCCGCTTCGACCCTACGACGGGGCTTGCAACCCCCATCCGCATCGACGCGCCGGATACCCGCATCATGCCGTGGAGCCAGTCCGCCCTCCACGGGGGCGCCATATGGTGGGAGGAATCTGCGCTCGTGGGCGACGAACGGTCGCGCCGGTTGGCCCGCCTAGACCTCGCGGACGGTTCGTTCTCGATGCATCCGATTCCCACGCTGGACGAACGCCTGACGACCGTTGGCGCCCTGGTGACCGATGGCGACCGCTTCTGGGTGGCACGAGGAATGGATCTGATGAGTTTCGATCCCCCGCAGGTGGGATGACGATGGGGCCGACCGTCGCCCCGGCGATCTCCCGGTTCGAGGCGGCGCGTCCCGTCCCTGCACCGGCCCGTCTGCCTCCTGGCCCCCATCCCAACCCATTTGAATGGCGGTCACCTTTTGTCGCGCGCTGAACGCCAGGCTCGCACACTTCGAGTGCCGACCTGCGGACCACGACCATGCGCGCCAGAACCCTCGGAGCCAACCCCCATGACGCAGCCATCACGGCGGCGTCCGTCCTCATCGTCGTGGGCCTCCTGGCCCCCGCCCACGTAAGCGTCGCGGCTCTGGCCCCCACGGTTCTTGTGGAGGCCCGTGTCGTGGATCAGGTGGTGACCCTCACATTCTCCACGCCTGTCGTCGCCGCGAGCGATACATGGGTGTCGTTCGTCGACGTGACACGGGGTGCGGTCACGGAGCAGACCGGGTGGGGTCACGCCGGGCCCGGTGGATCCCTCGCGTTCATCCTCATCGGAGGCATGTTGGAAGGGGAGGACGTCCGCGTGAACCTGCGCGAGGGCATCCCCATCATGGGGTCGAACGAGGAGGCAATCGGGCCAGTGGTCGATTTCCCCGTGACGGGAACCTCGCCGGCTGACGGATTGCCGAGCGACCGCGTGTGGATGCGGGGCGCATGGATCAGGGATGCCGGGGATGGCACGTCCGCCATGTTCCTGTTCGGCGGGTTCCACCACCCAGAAGGGGACGGCCGGGCCCCGGAAACCGCCACGGACCAGATCCTTCGCCATGATCCCGCAACGGGTGAGACCGTGATCATGCCGGCGCGCTTCCCGTGGGGCGTGGTCCGGCTGGGCGTCGCCGTCGATCCACGGATCACGCGCGACTGCCCGAGCAGGTGCGTGTACCTGGTCCCGGGGCAGGTGGTTACCGATGACCCCAGCCCGCCGGTCAAGCCTCCCGCTGCGATGAGGTTCAATCCTGCAACCGGCGAGCTCACGATGCTCGACGGCCATGGCGGTCGGTCCGGGGCCGGCATCGCGTGGGGCGGGGACGCCTTCTATTCCCTCGGTGGATTCCCCAACGGCACCGATCCTCTCGAACAGGAGTTCATGTCCACCCAGATCTGGCGATTCGATCCCGACGGCAACACGTGGACGCTCCTTCCGACGCGACTGCCGTTCGGGGTCGCCATGGGAAGCGCGACCTTCGACCCGACGCCGACCCTCACGTGTCCCCGTGGCTGCGTGTACCACGTGGGCGGGTGGCGATTCCTGTCGGATGCACCCGTGGACAACATTGATGATGCCGAGGTCGCGGACGCGATCCGATTCGACCCGGTCTCCGGCCTCGCAGTCGAGGTCCCGATTGATGCTCCGGATACCCGGGCGAAACCGTGGTCCCAGTCACTCCTGCATGGAGGCGGAATCTGGTGGGAGGAGAACGCCTTCGACGGACAGGAGAGATCTCCCCGCCTTGCGCGACTTGACACGACGGACGGTTCATTCACGATGCATGCGCTTCCCGGTCCCGGTTTCGACGCGCGCGAGCGGAGCGCATTCGTGACCGATGGGAATCGCTTCTGGATGGCGGGCAGCATGACCATCACCTCGATCGCCCCGCCCGTCGTTCCGGGGAGCGTGCGCCCGTGATGCCGTTCGATGTGCCTCCGGATGCGGGCATCATGACCTCCGTCTCCGCCACACTCGGCCTCCTCTGGATGGCTGCCGCCGTGTATCTTGGGCGGCGGGACCCGTCCCGCCGGGCAATGGAGTACGCGGGCGCGCTTGCCCTCGGCGCGGGTGCGAGCCTGGCGGCTGGCGTTGCCACGATCCCGGCAGCCATCGCCATCCTGTGGACGGCCATGGGCCTGGCCGCGCAACTTCGTCCCGTTCCCTGGGCGCGCCGCGCAGGCATCGCCTTTGCCGCTGCCGGCGCAGCCGCTGGCCTATCCCTACTGTTCGCGCCCGCGTGGACAGCCGTGGCTTTCGCCGTCGGCGGCGCATTCGTCTTGCGGGCTGTGCGTCCGTGGGTCGCGTTTGCTGCCGTCGCACGCACCGCACTTGCCGCGGCGTGCGCTGCCGTTGCCCTCGTCGGCGCCACATGGCTGGGCGCGGAGTCCGGCGTGCTCTTCGCCTCAGCGGCCGGCACGGCGGTGCTCGGCGTCGCCCTTGTCGAGTGGCGATGGCCCCGCCTCAAGGATTGGCCATCGCGGCGTCGTTCCCCTCTCCCGCCCGCCCCGGGCGATGTCCTCCTTTCGCGGTACCGCGTGACGGCGCCGTTGGGCGCCGGCGCGACGGGCTCGACCCATCGCGCCGTCGATGAAGTCGAAGGCGGGGATGTGGCCGTGAAGTGGATCACCCGCGCGGGGATCGACGATACGGCCGTGCTCCGGGAGGTGGGGGCGCTGCGCCTCGTGGATCACAAGAACGTGATCCGCCTCATGGATTCCGGGAGCGACCCCGTCCACGGCACCGTGCTCGTGATGCCGTTCGTCGAGGGTGGGTCCCTCGCCGATCGCTTGAAGGACGGCGCCGCCCTGCGCAGCCCCGAGTTCTCGCAGGTCGCGCTCGGCCTCCTTGATGCCCTCGCGGCAGTCCATGCCGCAGGCCTTGTCCATCAGGACGTGAAACCCGCGAACATCCTCCTCGATCGGACGGGCGGCGTCCGCCTCGCGGACTTCGGCATCGCGCGGCTCCCCGGCATGGATACGACCGCGGGAGCCACGTTGACGAAGGGGCCCGTGGGGACTCTCCGCTACATGAGTCCGGAGCAGGCGAAGGGCCGCCGGGCGACGCCGGCAAGTGACGTGTACGCGGCGGGCGTGACCTTGTACGAGGCGCTCACGGGCGATCGATGGCTGGACTTTGCACCGGAGGAACAATATGAGGATGCCTTGGAGAAGGCCGCGCGTCCGCCGCCCTTCGATCGGCCATTGCGCGAGCCGGGTTTCGCGCCGTTGTTCGCGTGTGCATTGGCCGCGCGCGCCCATGATCGTTTCGAGGATGCTGCCGTGATGCGGAGCGCCTTCGCGAAGGTGTTGTCGCAGCATCGGGCAGATGGCACGGGCGTGGACGCGGACCCGGCCCCGGAATCCATGGCCCACGATGGCACGGATGCGGATGCGGCACGGGTGACGTGAATCACGAATCCGCGAAGACAAGAAGGGATCGCCCGACGGCGACGAGGTCGCCGGGGCGGATGGCGCGTGCTTCACCGTCGGTGATGCGGTCACCGTTCACGAACGTCCCGTTCCGGTTCTCCTGCAGGCTCTGGAGGGTGAATCCGTTGCGGGTGGATTCGACCACCGCATGCTCGGAACTCACGTAGCGGTCGTAGTCGAGGGAGATGGCGAGGCCCTGCCGTCGCCCGATGGTCCACCGCCCGTTCTCGGCGGTGGTCGGCGAGAGCCGGTACACCTGGTCCTCGTAGGCTCCGCGGACGAGAACGAGGCGGGGCCCGGATTGATCGAGCCGCGGGATGACACCGTCCACGGGGATCGTCTCTTCCACATCGATCGCCGGATTCATCGCCCGGACCGAGACCCTGCGGAGGTCATCAAGGATGTCGAAGAGGTGACCGGTGTTCGCAGCATAGCGCACGCGGGACCGTCCCCCCTCCGCACCCACGGTTTCGCGGACGAGGTCGGCGGCCACGAGTTTTTGGAGGTGCTTCGTGATGGTTTGCCGGGACGCAACCCGCTCGTCCTCGGAACTCCATTCCGGGTTGCGGCGTGCCGCAAGACGGATCTCCGAAATGGCCTTCGGGTACCGGAGCAACTCAAGGAGCTCAAGCCGGCTGCCGTAGGACAGTGCGGACAACGATTCGGCGAGGGCTTCGTGATCCACCGGCTGCTTGCGCACATATGCGCATGCCCGTGCCTTGTCAAGAATTGCGCGGTGCCGTCCCGGGCGGTTGCTACCGCTCGCCGTTCACGCGAGGCCCATACGCCCGGACGAAGGTTTCGGGCTGCAGCCAACGGAGAAGTGCGGCCCGTCGCGCGCACCATGCGTGGCCGCGCACCCTGCCTCACCCCACCTGTTTCACCGGCACGCCCATCCAGACGGTTCCGGGCGGGATCACGAAGTCCTTCGGCACCACGGATCCGGCGCCCACGATGGCTCCGTCCCCGATGACGGCACCCGGGAACACGATGGAGGACTCACCAACCGAGGCGCCTTTCCCGATGACGACGCGCCCCAGGTGCAGGCGGTTCCCGGCGCCCACGTGGCCCATGACCACCGCGGACCCTCCGATCGTGGCGTCGTCCCCGATCGTCAGGAGGTTCAGGTCGTACACGTGTACGGTGTTGATGATGACGCGCCTCCCTATTTTCGCGCCCATCGCCCGATAGAACAGCACGTTGAGGGTTGTCGACCGCGTGAACGCGAGGAAGAAGTAGCGTGCGAAGGTGACGAGGATATTGTAGATGTAGAACTGCGCCGTGGCCCAGGACCGCATCGTGATTCGCCCTTCGGGCACACTGAGGCGGGTGACGTTGCGGACGATGGCGATCACGGTGAGGAGCGTGATCCCCCAAAGGAGGTACGTGATGAAGATGAGGGCGCCGCGGACGAAGCCTTCGAGGATGCGGGAAGCGAAGGAAACCTCGTGCCACCACCAGAT
The DNA here is from genome assembly GCA_041599855.1 of Thermoplasmatota archaeon. GTDB lineage: Archaea > Thermoplasmatota > SW-10-69-26 > JACQPN01 > JAJPHT01 > JBFILE01. Next base: position 2,924 of record JBFILE010000178.1, on the reverse strand, counting down.
GGCGAACGGCCAGACGATGGCGGTTGCCGCCGCAAACAGCAGGGTGCCGATCGCGTATGCGAAGACGACGGCGGCGTGTTGAAGGAGTTCCCGGGCGAAGGACACGCGGCCGGGAGGACGGTCCCGCGATAAAAGGGGCCGGCCCGCACGATAGGGCGGCGGGGGTTTGGGGGTGGCCGTGCGGGCCGGCGAGGCAAACAAGGGAAGGCGAAGCTACGCGGCGGTTGCCGCAGGAGCTGGTACATTCGCATTCCCGTCATCAGGGGGATCCGGTTCGGGCGGAGTGCGACCACCATGCCGGGCGGGCCGCACAGGTGGAACGTGGGGTCGCCGAGTCCGCGCGCGACCTCCTCGATCCATGCCGCATCGATAGGGCCCGTGCGGCCGGTCCATGGGGCATCCCCGGGTGGCACGTCCACCGTGCAGTGGACGCGGACGCCCGCGTGTTGGTTGGCGAGCCCATCGAGTTCGTCACGGAACGGGATGTCCTCCGGCGACCGGTTCCCGTGCAGGAGCACGAGTCTCGCGTCCGGTCATTCATCCACCACGTGTTCGATCATGCTCTTCAGCGGCGTGATCCCGATGCCCCCGGAGAGGAGCAACGCAGGCTTGGTGGCGTCCAGCAGGAACCGCCCGGATGCCTGCGACATGCGGACCGCGTCCCCGGGTCGGAGCGCCGCGAAGGCTTCCTTGAAGGTGCTCCCGGATCGGCGGACCGCAAACTCGAGGTGCGGCCGGGATGGGGAGGATGCGATGCTGAGGACCCGGTCATCGGGGCCGGCCATGGTGCCGACTTCGAGCATGACATGCTGACCGGCGCGGAACACGAAACCGTCCGGACGCTCCAGACGGATGGCATGGGTGCCGGGTGTTGGCGCCCGGGAGGCGACGACGCGGGCTTCCTGCATCAGACCGCATCCCTCCGCGTGCGGTCCACTTCGGCCGCAACGCTGCGGGCGAAGCGGAGGGCGCCGGGCTTGTCGATGGTGACGCGGATGCGGGTGACACGGTCATTCTTCAGACAGAGGGCGGCAACGTGGCCGGCAAGCGCTTCGAGAAGCTCGTGGCTGGAGGCCTCCACGTATGCGAGCACGTCCTTCTTGAGGGCACGGTAGTCGAGGGCATCCTCGAATGAGCCGCTTGCGATGGCGGCCCGATGATCCGTCCAGATTGCGAGATCGATGAGGAGATCCTGCCGCTTCGCCCGTTCGTCGGCCGTGATGCCGATGTGTGCCCGCGCGGCAAGGCCCCGGATGAGGAGGCGGTCGTGGGCCGTCATCGCGAAGCCCCCTGCCGGGGGGCGTCCACCATGCGCAGGAATTCAGCGCGCGACTCGGGCGATGCCAAGGTTCCGCGTGTGTCGAGGGTGACCGTGGTGGCCGCGTTCCGGACGCCGCGAAGGCTCATGCACGCGTGGCTGGCCTCCACGTGCACGGCCACGCCCTTGGCGCCCAGGTGGGTCATGAGGGCCCCGGCGACTTCGCGGGTGAGGCGTTCCTGGAGCTGGAGGCGCGCGGCGAACGATTCGACGAGGCGCGCGATCTTGCTGAGGCCGACCACGCGTCCGTCGGGCACGTAGGCCACGGACGCGGTGCCCTCGAAGGGGAGGAGGTGATGCTCGCACAGGCTCGCGAACCGGATGTCGCGGACGAGCACCAGCGAGTCGTACGGGTCGGGGAATGTGGTGGCGAGGATGCTGGCGGGGTCGGCGTGGGTGCCGCGCGTGAGGTCGGTGAGGGCACGCGCCACGCGGGCGGGGGTGTCGCGGAGGCCGTCACGTCCGGGGTCTTCGCCGAGGGCGCGGAGGAGGTCCGCGACGGCCCGTTCGGCGGCAGGGTCCGCGGGCGGGGCGGGCGGTTCGAGGGAGTGGGCGGTTCCACCGACGGCCGGGTGCCGACCGGCCACGTGGCGTCGGGCGACGGGCGGGCGTTCGTGGACGGGGCGGTGGCCGTTCGTTGACGGGGCGGGGGGCACACATGGCACTACGCGCAACCCGCATAAATAATTTAATGCCATTAAACCATCTAAACATCATCGGCAATGCTTTTCGACACAGCCTCCATCACCCCCGGCATGGGGCTCCCGGAAGCGGCGACGGCCATCCTCCGCGCCCTGCGGGACGGACCCCGGCAGGCCCAGGAGATTGCCCGCGAACTGGGCGTCGAGACTAGCGCCGCGTACCGGCGACTCGAAGGCCTCCTCGCCGATGGATACGTCAGTGCACAGGAGGAAACGGACGGTCCGGGCCGGCCGAAAAAGAAGTATGCACTCACCGAGGCCGGCTGGGAAACCTTCCCACGCGACTACGCCCGCCTCCTGAATGCCCTCATCGCCACCGTCGCCACCCGAGACGGCGCGGCCAGCCTGCACGACCTCCTCGACCGCGTAGCCGGCACCATGGTGGACGAGATTGCGCGGGACCCCGACGGGGCTGCGCGCCGGGCACGCCTCGTCCGACTGTACAACGACCTCGGATTCGAGGCGGAGCTCGTGGAGGAGACCGACGGCACGCTGGCCCTCACGCAGCGGAATTGCCCGTTCCTGCAGACCGCGCGCCAGGACCCGGCCGCCATCTGCGGGTGCCTTGACGAAGGGATGATGCGCCGCGCGCTGCGGACGGACGACGTAACCCTGGAGTCAACCCTGGCACGCGGAGACATCATGTGCCGCCATGTGATCCGGAATCCGACGAATCCTGCGCTGCCGATCGACCTGCCGGACAAGCCAACGACGGAAACGCCATAGCCGCGGCGTCCATGCCCCACCCGCTGCCGCAGCTCCACCGGACCCGTCGAGGTGGGTATCCCCACTCGACCCATTCCGTCGCAACCCTCCTCCCCGCAGAGCCCATTCAAGGAGAATCATCCCAGCGAGGGGTCGCCAGCCGGGGACGGTGGCGCGCCACTGCCAGCGAGTCGAGCACG
>JBFILE010000177.1:0-8173 GCA_041599855.1 Thermoplasmatota archaeon | reverse complement strand
TGGGCGGGTGGCTCTCCCCGCTTGTCTAAGGCGGGTGGCTACGCACACACGTCTGGGGTTGGTGGCAACGCGCTCTTGGCCGGGGTGGGTGGCGACACGCCCGCGTCGGGGGCGGGGGCCAGGTACACTCGCTTCGGGCGCGTGATGACGCTGCCGCGTCAGGGGCGGGTGGCCCCGACATCGTCTGGGCCGGGGGCGCCGCACATTCGCCTCGGGTGGATGCGTTGTGGCGCTGGTCGAAACCATGTGGGGCGTTGCCTCGTGGGCGCATCGGCCGGACGAGGGTCGGCAGCGGTGCGGGCCCTGCCGAGAATGATCGGGGCGCCATCGGCAGGCCCGGACGGGCGCGGTCGGTCGCAAAGTCAATTGGCGTCCGTGCTCGGTTCCACGTGGATGACGACATCCATGGCGCCGAGGCGGTCCCGGAGGCGGTTCTCCACGGTCTCGGTGACGGCGTGGGCCGCTTCGACATCGCGGTGGTCGACCACGAGGTGCATGCTCACGAGGGCGGACGACGGGTGGCCAACCGATCGGATGTCGTGGACGTCGAGGACGCCGGGGACGTCCTCCACGAGTTTCGCCACCTCGGTCGGCTCGAACACGATGCCATCCGTCAGGATATGGAAGGAATCGCGGAACACCCGGCTGCCTTCCCATGCAATGATTCCCGCGGCGCCGAGGGCGACGGCCGCATCCGCCCATCCGTACCCGGCGCGGACGAGAAGGAATCCGACGAGGACGCTCACGTGGATCATCACGTCGCCCCGCGCGTTCGCCGCATCGGCCGCAAGCAGCTCGCTACCGAGTGCCCGGGATGCGCGGCGCTCGTACACCATGAGACCGAGGTTCACAACGAGGCTCACACCGACGATGCCGAACACGAGAACGGACAGGGTGGGCGCAGGGGCACCGGACAGGAGTCGCTCGATTCCGAGCCTACCCACCTCGAAGGCGGTGAGGAACAGGAGCCCGGCGACCACGAGGGCGCTGACCGTTTCGAACTTCCGGTGGCCGAACGGGTGGTCATCATCCGGCGGCCGGGTCGAGAGTCGCAGGATGACGAGGCCGATGATCACCGTGGATGCGTCGAAGAAGCTGTTCAGGGCATCGGCCACAAGGGCGAGACTCCCACTCCGGTGGGCCGCGTACGCCTGTCCGACCGCGAGGCTGAGCTTCGCCACAAGGACGAGGGCGAGCACCCGGTTCACGCGGTTCGCGTACGACAACATTCGGGTATGGCGCGCCGTGGGGATTTAAAGTCGCCCAAGGGGTTTGAAAGAAGTCTAGAGGGGGGCAACAAGGTTTGCGGGGGGTGAGCGGGGGTCTGGTTTGTTGCTCGTTCGTGGCGGCGTCTGGCATGCGTTGTCGGCATCCGGTTGTCGTTCCCGCGCCCATTTCACAAAGAGGGCCCCGAGACACGGATAGCACCGGGACGCTTGATCAAACTCGACCAACCTACGCGCGTCATCAACGTCGTCGTCTCTGTGCTCTCCGTGCCCCTGTGTTCTCTGTGTGAAAATGGGGCGATCCATCCCTACCGCGTTCGCAAGGATCCCCCCGTACCAAGGTCGGCCCGCGTCAAGCCCGATGTCCGATTGCCAGTCCCCAACTCCCGATCCACCTCCACCCCCAATCTTCTTCCCCGATCCCCCCGCTCCGCCCCCCCATGCGCGTTCAGGTGCGACTCTTCGCCGGCGCCCGGGAAGCCGCAGGCACGGCCCGCCTCACCCTCACCCTGGCCGAGGGCGCCACCGTCGAAACCGCGATCGCAGCCATTGAGCGCGAGCACCCCGCGATCGCCCGATGGCACGGGCACCTCACCCCGGTCGTGAACCGGACGCACGCAACGAAGGATGCCCGCCTCGCGGATGGCGATGAGGTCGCCCTCCTTCCCCCGGTGAGCGGTGGAGCCGGCCCGGGCGGCGAAGCCTCCACGGACGTCGACCTCTCCCTCGACCGCCTCGTGGACCTGCTCGATTCCGGTGGGGCCGGGGCGGTGGTCACGTTCCTCGGCATCGTCCGCGGCGGCCATGACGGCGAAGCCCCGGTCGAAGCGCTGGATTTCGAGGCGTGGGAGGAGGAGATCGATCGCGAACTCGCCGAAGCCGTCCTCCGCGCCCGGGATCGATTCGGCATCGTGGACGCCCGCATCCATCACCGCCTCGGGCGCGTCGCCGCCGGGGATCGGATCGTGGCCATCGCGGTGTCCTCCCGGCATCGGAAGGCCGCCTTCGATGCCGCGTCATTCCTCGTCGATGAACTGAAACGCGTGGTCCCGATCTGGAAGAAGGAAGTGCTCGCCGATGGTGGCGCGCACTGGGTCGGGGACTCGGATGCGGGCGTGCCGGAGGCCGATCCCGGACGGGGGCGCGGGGCGCGTGCGGGTGCGAGTGGGCGCGAGCGCGCGCCCGGGGCCGGGACCCGCACCGTGGAAACCCATCCCGCAACCGACCGCGAAGCCGAAACCGAACGAGAGGTGTTGTGATGAGCCGCATGGTGGATGTTGGTGCGAAGGACGTGATCCGTCGCGAAGCGATCGCGGAAGGGTTCCTCGAATTGGCGCCTGCGACCGTGGAGGCGATCCGGTCGAAGCAGATGCCGAAAGGGGACGTGATCGAGGTCGCACGCGTGGCGGGCCTCATGGCGGCGAAACGCACGCCGGACATGTTGCCCCTCTGCCACCCGATCCCCCTCACGGGGGCAGAAGTGCACGTGATCCCGGAGCAGGATGGCGTGCGGGCGCGTGCCGTCGTGTCCGCCACGTGGAAGACCGGCGTCGAGATGGAGGCCTTGTGCGCCGTCACCACCGCCCTCCTCTGCGTGTGGGACATGACGAAGTCGCTGGAGAAGGACGAGGACGGCCAATATCCGGCGACGAGATTGAAGGATGTTCGCGTCGTCAAGAAGGTGAAGGAGCCGGCAGGATGACCCCCCATCACGACCATGGTCACGGGCACGCGATCGATCACGCGGCAGACGGCGGGGAAGGGTCCTCGGCGGCCGTCCGCGAGCACCGGGACCATGCGCCGCGCACGGTCCGTTTCGCCATTGTCACCGTGAGTGATACCCGGGGCACGCCGGAGCAGGACGAAGGGGGGCGCCTTGCCGTCTCCCTCCTTGAGGACGCGGGCCATGCAATCGCCGAGCGCCGATTCGTTCCGGACGATGTGACCACCATCCGCGAAGCCGTCGAAGCCCTTGTTGCGGACGAGGGCGTCGAGGCGATCATCCTCACGGGAGGCACGGGCGCGGGCCCGCGCGATGTGACACCCGAGGCGATCCACCCCATGTTCGAGAAGGAGCTTCCCGGCTTCGGTGAGCTGTTCCGGATGCTTTCGTGGGAGGAGATCGGGCCTGCCGCGTACCTTTCCCGGGCCTGCTGTGGCCTCGTCCTCGGGAAACCCGTGTGGGCCCTCCCGGGGAGCCCTGCCGGTGTCGCGGTCGCCATCGAGCGCCTCGTCATCCATGAAGCCGGACACCTCGTGGGTGTTGCGCGGCGCGGCCGCATGCACGCCCCCGGCCACGGCGCCTGAGTCGATCCCTCCGGATTGGCAGACGTCCGCTGCCGGCCGCCATGCGTCCGCGGCGCCACCGTGACCTGCTCGGGAAGCGGCGAATCGGAACCCCCGTGCGCCGTTCACGATGCACGCGCGAGTTGCGGCAGGGCCGCGAGCCCTGCGAGGGGCCCGGATACGAAGCCGCCGAACCTCCCCGGATCCTGGCGACGCTGCAACGGCTCGGCGGCTCCGCCGTCCGGTTCCCGTGCCCCCGATCGTCGGGGCGTGGCCAGGCCCACGCTTTTATGCGCCATTCCCTCCTTCGGGGCCCGGTCACGTCCATGCCCGATTCCATGGCTTCCCAGGTCACGTCCCCCGAGGCGGACGCCCAGTTCATCGTCGACGAGGTCACGAAGCATCATGCGTGGTTCGACAAGTCGATCCCCATGATCGCGAGCGAGAACCTCATCTCGCCCATGGCCCGCCGCCTCCTTGCGAGCGACCTCCACGACCGCTACGCCGAAGGCCACCCCGGCAAGCGCTACTACCAGGGGCTCATCCACATCGATGAGATCGAGCGCAAGTGCGGCGCCCTCGCGCGGGCCTTGTTCGACTGCTCATGGGCGGATGTGCGTCCCGTTTCCGGCACGGAAGCCAACATCGCAGCCTTTGCAGCCACCACGAAGCCGGGGGACACGATCACGGCCGTGTCCACCGCGGACGGCGGCCACATCTCCCACGCGAAGTTCGGCGGCGCGGGCATCCGCGGCCTCAACATCCAGACGTATCCGTGGGATGAAGCGCAGATGATCCCGGACGTGGACGCGTCCGTGAAGATGATCCGCGAGGTCAAGCCGAAACTCGCCGTCATCGGCCAATCCATGTTCCTGTTCCCGACGCCCCTGCGTGAGATCGCGGATGCGGCCCACGAGGTCGGCGCGACCGTCATGTATGACGGTGCGCATGTCATGGGCCTCATTGCGGGGAAGCGCTTCCAGGACCCACTCCGCGAAGGCGCGGACTTCATCACCGGCAGTACCCACAAGACCCTGCCCGGGCCCCAGGGCGCCCTCATCCTCGGAAACTTCCCGGAGGAGGACATGGACACGGTGGGCACGGTGGCCCGGAAGCTCGACCGCGCCGTGTTCCCGGGCACGGTGTCCAGCCACCACGTCCACCACCTCGCGGCGAAGGCCGTTGCCCTCGCGGAGCACATCCGGTTCGGCGAATCGTACGCGGCCCAGACGGTGGACAACGCGAAGGCCCTCGCCCAGGCCCTCCACGAGCGCGGCATCCCGTGCCTCGGGGAGAAGCGCGGGTTCACCGAATCCCATCAGGTCGTCATCGACGTGCGCGCATTCGGCGGCGGCAAGTGGGGTGCGGAAGCCCTCGAAACCGCGAACATCATCACGAACATGAACATGCTTCCCGGGGACACGAGCGCGCTCAACCCGAGCGGCATCCGTCTCGGCGCCCAGGAGATGACGAGGCTCGGGATGAAACAGGGAGCGATGGCTGAGGTCGCCACATTCATGCAGCGGGTCCTTGCGAAGAAGGAGGACCCCGCAAAGGTGGGCCGAGACGTGGCGGAGTGGCGCAGGCAGTACGCGAGCGTCCACTACTGCTTCGGGGATGCGAAGCCCGCGTACCGCTTCTGGTCCCTGGAGTGAATGGGCACCCCGCCTGCGGCGGGGCGGGGAACCGGTTGCGCGCCAACCCGCCACCGTACCGCATCCACCTTCGCGGAGGGGCCCTTGCGGAACGTGGTCGCGATGTGCGGGTGTGGCCGCGCCCCACAGAGTGACCCGGACCGTTGCCGGCGCGGGCCCGTTGCCACACGCTAGGGTTGTCCCCCCGCATATCCGGTCACGTACATGCACGTGCGACCGCGTCTGCGTCTGCCACGCTCCCTTGGCAGTCCTCCCGCGCATGCAATGGACGATGCGGAAGCAACGCCTTTACGCATCCGCCGGCGTTCCGTCGTCCAGCATGGATGTCGCCGCCGGCGCAGGGGACCCGGACCGGAATCGGCCCATCACGGGGTTTGCCGAGCGCCATCGCCTCGTCACCGCCGTCATGGTCGGTGCGTTCCTGATCCTCCCGTTCTTCTACGTCGCGGACCTTCAGGAGGGAAACGCGAATGCGCTGGCGCGGCGGGATACCCGTGCCCAGGCGAACCTCGCGCGCCTCGCATGGGAGGAATTCGTGGAGAGCGATGTCCACGCCGTCATCCTCTTCCAGGCGTTCTGGTCGAACAGCGTGGAGGTCACGGAGGCCGAATTCCGGAATTTCACGGCGAGCATGATCCAGCGGCCGGGTGGCATCGTCAGCACCCGCCTCGTTGAACGCGACCTCACGGCCCGATGGACGTGGCCGCCGACGCCCGCGTCGGCCAGTTTGTTCCAGGGAAACGATTCGTGGACCCCCGCGTTCGAGCGCGCCGCCGGCATCGCCGTGCCAGTCATCACGCCCATCATTCCTCTCCCCGATGGCAGCGCCGGGTATGGCATCGTGGTGGCCCTCGCACATCCGGGCGACCCGCAGACCATCGACGGGTTCATGGTCGCCACGATGCCCGTGGAACGGGTCGTGGCCGCCGTGATCGCCCCGTCCGGCGCCACCGGCTACTCCTTCGTGGTGCTCGAAGGCGACCAGGCCGTCCACGACAACGGTGTGGAAACGACTCCGCATGCGCCCGTTCTCGAAGTGCCCGTGAATCCCCGTGCCGACGGCACCATCTCCCTCGGGGAACCCGTCGTCCTGCGGGTATCGGCCGGTGCCGCACACTGGGATGCAACCACGGGCCCGGTGCCTTCGTACGTGCGCGTCGCCGGTTTCCTTGTCGGCGCGATCACGGTGATCACCGTATGGCGGACCCTCGGCCTCCAGCATGAACGGTCCGTGACGCGGCGCCGCATCCAGGAATCGGAAGCCCATTTCCGGGACCTCTTCATGAATGCGGGGGAACTCGTCATCCTCGTGGACGCGGAGAACCGGGTGGTGGTCGCGAATCCGCGCGCGCTGTCGGCGATCGGTCGCGAAGCCCAAGAGGTCGAAGCCACCTCCGTGATCGATCTCGTCCCCGACAGCGCTCGGCCGCGGGTGGTTGACGCCTTCGAGGAAGCCCGGATCCGCGGCCGCGTCGAGGATGTCGCCGTGCCCCTCCGTCGGAAGGACGGCACCCTCGTGGACACATTCGGCACGCTGACCATGACGACGCGCGGAAGCCGGGCGCTCGTCCTCATGAACGCGGTCGATGTGACCCGACTGCAACGCCTGGAGCAGGAACTCCGTGGTGCAAACCGGAACCTTGCGGACAAGGTCCGAGAACTCGATAGCTTCGCGCACACGATCGCCCATGACCTGAAGAATCCCCTGCGTGGCATTGCGGCCTACGCGGATTTCCTGGTCGAGGATCATGGCCCCGCCATGGATCCCGGTGCCTCGGAGTACGTGGACGGCATCCGTACCGGCGCCGAGCGCATGCGGATGATGCTGGACGCGTTGCTCGAATACGCGCGCGCCGGCGGCGAGCGGTACCCGTTCACGGAAGTGGACGTGAACGCCCTGATCCACGAAGCCATCGAGGACCTTTCGCCCCTCGTTCGGGAACGGAACGCGGACATCCGGTTCGCGGGCCTTCCGGCGATGGAGGCGCAGGCGATTCCTCTCAAGCAGGTGTTCGTGAACCTCATCGGGAACGCCATCCGGCACAATCCGTTGCCGCGGCCACTCGTCGATATTGCCGCCGCGCGGGAGGAACACGCGTGGCGGTTCCGCGTGGCGGACAACGGGCCCGGCGTTCCCCTCGCGGATCGGGACCGCATCTTCAACCTGTTCCAGCGCGGCACCTCCGAAGGTGGGGATGCTGCAACGACCGGTGTGGGGTTGGCCATCGTGAAGCGGATCGTTGAACTCCACGGGGGCACCATCCGCGTGGACGACGGGGAGGACCATGGCGCGGTGTTCGTGTTCACCATCCCCGACCGGTCCCCGATCCGGTGAACGGGGACCCGGCCGTTCCCATGCGGCGCCGGAATGGCCCGAGCGAGGCTTCACGGGAAGCCCGCGGGCGATTGCCGCAACCAGCGTCGGAACCGCCGCAAGGGGTGAACCCACTGCGCGCCCATGGCAGGCAGGCGTTCGGGCGCCGCGCGGCCGCGGCACCTTCCACGAAATTGCACAAGTCTTAAACCTCGCACGTCCGAGTCGGTGGCCTGGAGTTCTCGCCGTGCGCGCCGCCCTGCCCCGTCGTCCGCCATCTGCTGCTGCCGCGTTGCGCGGAGGCCTCTCCCGTGGGTTGCCCCCTTCGTCGGGCAACGGTCGCGGCAGCCGGACGCGCCCGATCCCGTGGTTCGCGATCCTTGGCGTCCTGCTCCTTGCAGCCATCCCGGCGGCCGCCCTGGAATCCAGCCTCGACGCCACGCGCGTCACGGGCGAGCGAAGCGTTGCGACCCTGTACCCGGAACTCGACGGCGCGGGCGTCGTCATCGCCATCCTGGACACGGGCGTGGACAACGAGCACCCCGCATTCGAGGGCGCGTTCCTCGCAGGCGTCGATGCGTCCACGAACCTCATCCAGAACAAGGACCCCGTGACCGGGGCCCCCCACGACCCCGACGACCGGGACGGCCACGGCACCCATGTGGCCGCCATCGCCCTTGGCCGCGGCGAGC
>JBFILE010000176.1:0-8203 GCA_041599855.1 Thermoplasmatota archaeon | reverse complement strand
TGCCATCCCCTCGGATGCGGAGCACGCGAAATCGGATGAGTACGATGTCCTCGTCCACGGCGGCCACGTGATCGCCATCATGATGCCCGGGGACGACAAGGGAGCGGAGCGCATCATGCTCACGGTCCGGGGCCTGCTCCGTGTGAAGCCGACGAAGGCGTACGTCACCGTGGACATGGGGGCCGTGCGCTTCGTCATCAACGGCGCCGACATCATGGCACCCGGCATCACGGAGGCGGACCCGGAACTCGTCCCCGGGGACCTCGTGTGGATCCGGGATGAGAAGAACGGGCAGCCGCTGGGCATCGGGGAAGCCGTCATGACGGGCCCCGAGATGGCGGCCGGGTCCAAGGGGAAGGCCGTGAAGAGCGTCCACCACGTGGGCGACGAACTCTGGGACCTTGGCGGGTGACGGGCGCGGCGCGCGGGCGGCCGGATGACCCGGGGCGCACCCTTTTCCGCCCCCGCCGCCTCGCACCATCATGCCTCGCGTTCCGGGCGCCCTCCTCGCCCTTGCCGCCCTCGTGACCGCCGCCGCAGCCGGTTGCGTCACTCCCGACCCTTCCGCCGTGGTGGACGACCCGGCGGGCGCGCCCGATCTCATCCCGCTCCAGCCGATTGAGCAGATCCATGACCACACCGACGCGAGCCTGCACACCGGGTCCGCGAACATGGATCAGGTCGCGTTCCGCCCGCTCATCCCGGACGACATCGGGGAGGAAGGGTTCGCGGGCCTCCGCATCGTGGACGACCATGCGTACCTCGCGACCGATGGCGCGTACGCGGGATTCCTCATCATCGACATCTCGGATGCCCGCAATCCCACCCTCGTCAGCCAGTACCGGACGGAGGGCGGAGCGAGCCAGGAAGCCGTTCCGTCATGGGACGGGAACTGGGTGTTCATGAACCGGCAGCGGACCGCGCCCGCCGCCTCGATCCTTGCGGACCCGTCCCGCGGCACCGGGTACGGCATCGACATCGTGGACGTGAGCGACAAGGCGAATCCGCGCTTTGAATCGTTCGTCCCGGTCGAGGTCGCGGGAACCCACGTGATGGCGTACCATGAGATGGGCGGGAAACGGTACCTCATCTACAACGGGCAGCCGCTGCGGCAGGGCCTGCCCACCGGGGATGTGTACACGGCGCCTGCGGGCAACCTGATCCGCATCGCGGAGTTCACGGATGTCGGCGGCACCATGACCCTCGTGCCGGTGGGCGAGTTCCGCTACGACGGCAGCGTCACCGCCCGGTCGAGTCAAGGGTGCTTCCCCCACGACATGTGGATCGAGGCGCACCCGGAAACCGGTCAGGAGATCATGTACGTCGCCCATTGGGATTGCGGTGCGCTCACGGTGGACGTGACGAATCCGGCGGCACCCACCCTCCTTGGCGCGTACGATGATCCGGCGCCCTCGAACTTCAACCGCATCCACTATTTCCGGCCGGACCCGACGCCCCGCGGTGGCCGCATCATCGCGTACTCGGGCCCCGAGATCGCCCAGAGCCCGGGAGAGCCCGGTCTCATCCGCGCCTACGACGTGACGGATCCGGCAGCCATCGATCAGATCGGGACGTGGCGCCTCCCCGGCGACGTGGAGAACGACATGCCGTACCTGTTCACGCCGCACAATTTCGACTACAACGGGGACCTCATGGCGGTCGCCCACTATCATGCCGGCGTCTGGATCCTCGATGTGTCGGACCCTACTGCGCCTCGCGCCGTCGCCTATTTCCTTCCCCATGGCGAGGTGGATGCGCCGTGGGATCGCGCGGTGTGGCGGAAGACCCCGAATTTCCCGGAAGCGTACCTGCCGAACGTGTACGAGGCGAAGTGGCACCGGGACAGCGCCACCGGCGACATGCTGCTCATGGTGAGCGAGCGCGGGACCGGCCTCTACGTGTTCGATGTGAAGGTGCCGGGCGGCAGCCGAGCTTCAGGAAGCGGCTGACGGGGCGGTGACCGTCACCGGGGGCCTGTCGTCCGGTGGTTCGGGGGCCCGGTGGTCCAGGGGCCCGGCGGGCCGCGGGCGCGCGCCCCTTGGGGAACAGTCGGTCGCGGCCCCACGGACGGCGACTGAGGCCCGCATCCCCGGGCCATGCGACAACGCCGCCCATCATTCTCGCCGGGCCCGTGCAACGCCGCCGCGGCGCCAACGTGAGAATCCTTAAGCGTGAAACATGACAGCATGGGTCACCGTGGACCCGGCACAAGATCCCGAAATCCGGATGATCGCCCTCAAGGAAGCCCGCGGGCGGCTCCGCGAAGTGGCAGCCATCCTTGAGAAGGGACACCCCGAACCGGGCACCCGGGAGTTCGAGGCGGTGTGGCGGCACGCGCACAGCCTCAAAGGCCTCGGCAACGTCCTCGGGTCCCGGGAAGCGGAGCGCGCGAGTGTGGATGTGATGCGCGCCCTCGACGAGATGAATGCGCGGGGCGTGACGGAGGACTCCGCCACCCGCATGACGCGGGACATCACCACCATCGCCGACCTCTTCGAAGTGGAGGACAGGCAGCCTCACCTCAGATAGGACCGTGCAGGACCCGGAGCGAGTGAGAGCTTATTTCCTCAAGGAGAACCCTTCCGGAGGACCATCATGCTGCCGAAGGACGCAAGCATCCTGATCATCGATGACTCGGTCGCGATCCAAGCCATCCTGAAGCGCCACCTCGAGGACCTCGGGTACGCGACCATCCAGACCGCGAGCACCGTGAAGGACGGACTCGAGGTGTTCAAGGAGCACGAGCCGGACGTGGTCTTCCTCGACCTCGTCCTGCCCGAGGAAACCGGCGTGGATTTCGCCATGGAGGCGCTGGCCGAGCGACCGGACACCATGGTCATCATCACCACCGCGCTCCCCATGTCGAGCGAGACGGTGACGGAGGCCATCTCCCAGGGCGCCTCGGAGTACCTGCCGAAACCGATCCGTCGCGAGAACCTGGAGTTCGTCCTTGATCGGCTGGGCCGCGACCCGGGGGCCAAGGCCGACTTCACCTACGCGTGAGTCCGCGTAGCGGTCGGATTGCATCGGCAACGGGTGATCGCCCCGTGCCGACCCGTCGCGGGGGTGGTTCGAACCGTGCATTACCCGAAGAGCTTGAGCATGTTGCTCTTGCTGACGAGGCCGACCAATCGCCCGCGCTCCACGACCAGGATGGCGGGGTGGTCCTCCAGCAGGCTGTACACGTGGTCCACGCTCTCGTTGGGGGCCACGGTCGGGAACGGGGGCCCCATCACATCCTGCACGCTTGCGCGCTTGATGGTTTCCGGGTCATGGGAGTGGGCGAGGGCGGAGACGACGTTCCGCTCGCTCAGGCTGCCGACCGGGAGGCCCTTGTTGAGTACGGGCAGCTGGCTGATGTCCTTCTCGCGCATGAGGGAGATGGCTTCGTGGAGGCCATCGGTGGATCGCACGGCGACCACCGGCGTCGTCATGACATCCTTGAGGAACACCTCCTGACGCTCCGCCCGGTTCAACGCCTCGATGATGCTCTTGAGGGTGCTGTACCGCGGATCCACGCTCCCGTTCTCGAGGCGCGCGATCAGGGGCTGGCTCACGCCGGCACTCTGCGCGAGGGTGCTCTGTGTGAGGCCGAGACGGAGGCGCGCGGCCTTCATCTCCTGCATGGACGGCAGATTGAGCACCATGGGATCGAATTACCAATGAGCATAATTCCCATTTAATCCTATTCTCGGAGTGTTCAAGTATCGCGAGCCGGTTGCGGCGCGACCAGCATGTCCAGCCGTTCCAGCCCCCGACGGTACCTTGTCGCGGTCGCGTGGCCGTATGCCAACGGCCCCCTGCACCTTGGCCACATCGCCGGCAGCCTTCTCCCGCCGGACGTGTTCGCGCGCTACCATCGCCTCCGCGGGGACGACGCGCTCATGGTGAGCGGCAGCGACATGCACGGCACGCCCATCATGGTGGCTGCCGAGAAGGAAGGCATCGCGCCGGAGGAATTGGCCCGGCGGAACAACGCGAGCCACGTGGACAGCCTCGAAAGGCTCGGAATCGCATTCGACCGGTTCACGTCCACCGCGACCGAGAACCACGCGGCCGTCGTCCACGATGTCTTCACCCATCTCCTTGAATCGGGATACGTGGTCAAGCGCACCATGACCTCGCCGTATGATCCGAAGGCGGCACGTTTCCTCCCGGACCGGTACGTCGAGGGCACATGCCCTCATTGCCAGGATGATGGCGCCCGCGGCGACCAGTGCGACAACTGCGGCCGCACCCTCGACCCGCAGGAACTCCTTGAGCCCCGCTCGAAGATCTCCGGCGCGCCGCCCGAGTACCGGGAGACGGAGCACTACTTCCTCCGCCTCACCGCGTTCGAGGACCGGTTGAAGGAATGGGTGTCCGCCCAGTCGGAGCGCGCGAACTGGCGCGCGAACACCGTGAACTTCACCCAGAACTGGTTGACGGAAGGCCTTAAGGACCGCCCCATCACCCGGGATCTCACGTACGGCGTGACGATTCCCCTTGCGGATCAAGGAGTTGCCGACAAGCGCATCTACGTGTGGTTCGAGGCCGTCATCGGCTACCTGTCGGCGGCCATCGAATGGGCGCGGGACACGGGCGACCCGGACGCGTGGAAACGCTACTGGCAGGACCCCGAGGCGCGCGCGTACTATTTCCTCGGGAAGGACAACATCCCGTTCCACACCATCATCTGGCCGTCCATGATCATGGGCTACCGGGAATCCAAGGGAGAGACGTTCAACCTCCCGTGGGACGTGCCCGCGAACGAGTTCATGAACTTCGGCGGCGCGAAACTCTCGAAGAGCCGCGGGAACCTCATCACGGTGAACGAGGTCGTCCCCCACTTCGACCGGGACGCGGTCCGGTTCTACCTGTGCGCGAACATGCCGGACACGAAGGACGCGAACTGGACGTGGGAGGATTTCGTGGCGAAGGTGAACGACGAACTCGTCGGCACCCTCGGCAACTACGTGAACCGCGTCCTGTCGTTCACGACGAAGAACTTCGACGGGGCTGTCCCGGACGCGCCCGCGGGGGCCATCCCGGACGATGAGCTCGCGGCATTCCACGCAGCGTTCCTCGACCCCGTTGCGGAGGATGTGGCTGCCGTCGGCGATCACTTGGACGCCGTCGACTTCAAGCGTGCCGTCCGCGCCATCCTCCAGATCGCGCAGCGTGGAAACAAGAGTGTGGACACGGTGGCGCCGTGGGCGCTCCTGAAGACCCAGGACCCGGCGGACCGGGCCAAATGCGGCGCGTACCTGCACCATCATGTGCGCGTCATCAAGACCATCGGCGTCCTTCTTGCGCCGTTCACGCCGGATGCGGCAACGAAGCTGTGGCGTACCCTCGGGGATGCCGCAAGGGAACTGCCCGACCCGGATGCGGCATCGCGTCCGGGGACGACGGCCGGCGACGTGTGGCCGCGGGCGATCCTGGACGTTCCCGCCGGCGCCGCATTCGGCGGCGTGGGCCCCTTGTTCACGAAGCTCGACCTTGCGAAGGTTCTTGCGGAGTACACGGACGTCGCCCCGACCACGGCGGATGCTGCCGGGAAGGGATCGTCCAGCACGGCCGCGCCGAAGGCAGCGGCGAAGTCGGCCGCGAAGGCCGCAAAGGAGTCGAAACCCGCCATGTCCGACGAGACCCCGATCATCGAGTACGACGACTTCGCGAAGCTCGACCTGCGTGTCGGTGTCGTGGAGCAGGTGGAGGATCACCCGAACGCGGACAAGCTGTATGTCCTGCAGGTGGACCTCGGCACCGAGAAGCGCCAGATCCTCGCGGGCCTGCGCGAATCCGTGCCGGCGGCCGACCTCCTCGGGAAGCGCGTCGTCGTCATCGCAAACCTGGCGCCGCGGAAGATCCGTGGCCTCGAAAGTCAAGGCATGATCCTTGCCGCCGAGGACGATGCGACCGTTGCCCCACTTACGCCGGCGCAGGATGTGGCGGCGGGCGCGAAGGTTCGGTGAGGGTCGGGGATGGGGTTCACGGGTGGCGGCGCAATCGGCCCGCACGCGGCGTCCTGACGCCGCCCGGCTCCGGCCCTTCACCCGACGGTGAGCGATTCAAGCTTCTCCGCGAGGGCCCGTTCCTCTTCGGCGATCTCGGCGAGTTCGAGGGCGATTGCGCCCTCGGGGGCGGCCTTGGCGGCGCGGTCGAGGATCTCGGCTTCGCTCCGCTTGAGGTCCGCCAGGCTCTCGATGAGGTCCCGCGTGTCCAGTTCCTCTGCGGGATGCGCGGCGCGCGGGGTTTCCCCCCGGTGTGCTTCCCAGTCCCGCATGAGCTGGTCGAGGCGCAGGAGGGTCCGCGGCGATGCGGATGCCACATCGTCGAGGACGGCGCGCTTCTCGTCGCTGAGCAACGCTCGGAGGCGCTTGTATGATTTCGGGGCCACAGTCTCCTCCACCATCCATATGGTGCGGAGTTCCTCGAGAGCGCTCTCGGGGTCGGCCATCGAGCGCGACGCGGACACGCCACCAGCATCGACCGCACACCGGCAACCGGCTTCTGGTACATGGGTGACAGGGCCATCCGGGTGGGTTGCGGCCGCCGGTGTCGGGGACGGCCGGCAGGGGCGAGGGGGTCGCAACCGGGGCCTCCGTGACGGGAATGCCGGCTCATGGTTTGGACGGGTCTGCTCGCCTGGAAGCCTGCGGAGGCATGCGCGTCCGTCATGCCGCCCCGCCTGCGGGACCCGATTCCTCGCCTGCGGAAGCGGCGTCCCTGCGAATGAGAAACCCTTAAGACCGCCTCGCCGGATAGCCGCCGGAACCGGCATGTCTGAGAAGTCCATCGTCCCAACAGATGCTCAGGAGTTGCGCACGCGGCTCCAGAGCGTAAACGTGGAGCTTCAGAGGATCGGTGCCACGGTCCGCAAGGACGCGGACTCCCTGGAGCGTCTGCGGCAGATGCTCGATGTCTCCTACGTGGGTGAACTCATCACCCTGATCGAGGAGATGGAACGCCAGGTGTCGGCTGCGACGGAGTCGGCCGCCCAGGCAGCCGAGGAGACGGACGAGTACCGTCGCCGTCTCGGTGCGGAAGAGGAGCGCCTCGAGAAGCTCTGGGATGCGTACAAGGTCCAGGAGCGGGAATTCCTCTCGGTCAAGGAGACGGTCACCCGCTTGGAACGGGATCTCGCGGACAAGGGTGCGGCGTACTCCAAGTCCGAGACCCTTCTGCTTGAGAGCGATCGTAATCTCCGCACGTCGGAGGAGGACAATGGGCGCCTGCGGGCAAGCATGGTGGAGTTGAAGGCCAACGTTTCCCGTCTCGAGAAGGAGCTTGCGGATCGCGGCGCGGCGTTCGCCGAGTCCGAGAACCTGCTCCTCGATCGCGATCGTAGCCTGCGGGCGGCGCAGGGTGACAACGAGAAGCTCCGCGCGAGCATTGTCACGTTCAAGGAGACTGTCATCCGGCTGGAGCGCGATCTCGCGGACAAGACGACGGCGTTCGCTGAGTCCGAGGCCATCCTCTCCGACACGGAGCGGGACCTGCGGACGGCAGAGGATGAGAACGAGCGTCTTCGTGCGCGCATCGTGGAACTTGAAGCTCGGTCGGAGGAACTCCAGCATGTGGCGACGCTGCGGAGCCGCGTGGATGATCTTGAGGCGAAGTATGCGGCGGAGAAGGAGCGCCTTGCGAAGCTGTACACGGTGTACGAGGAGCTTGAGGGCGAGCGTGACAATTATCGGCTGAAGGTCGAGGAGTGGGAACGTTGGTTCAAGCAGGCGTTCCCGCACTTTGAGCAGAGTTACCGGGCTGTGCGTCGCCGGGCGGCGACGGAGACCCGGGACCCGCCGCCGGCCATTGACTGAAGCGGTTTCGGCGCGCCTTCGGAAGGATGGCGCGCCTTCCCCTATTCCTGCCCTTGCCCATGTGTGGCCCCGGTTCCGGTCGTGATCGGCGGGAGCGGGTTTTCTTGTTTTCCGGTTCGTTTGGGCGGTGGATCGGGTTTGTTGATTGACGGAGCGTCAGCTTTGTCGTTTGGTGGTTCGATGGCGCGCGCCACGGTGCGAGGTTTCGTGTCTTGTGCGCGGCTGCGGACGGGCGGCTGGGGCGGGCTCGCCATTTGCTTTGGTGCAGGGATTGGTTCGGCGGGATGGCGTTGGCGCCGGTGCGCAATGGGTTGTTGATGGACGGGCAGGTCAGCGCGCGGGCGCCGTGCCTCGTCGCCGTGGGCCGGGCGGGCATCGTCCGTCGTCGTCGTCGCCGT
>JBFILE010000175.1:0-8207 GCA_041599855.1 Thermoplasmatota archaeon | reverse complement strand
CGGGGCCGACCTGGTGTACGCCCATGCCCCGCGACGGGCTGCGGATGCTGCCGTGGCACGGGCCCCCGATGTGATCGCGCGCCCCTTCGACGCCCCGTTCCCGGACGCGGGCGCCATCGACCGCATCGTGTCGCAGGCGGCCTCGTGCGATGCGCTCGTCATCGGTGGCGGCATGGAGCGGAGCGATGCGTGCCACGGGGCAATCCGGCGCATCGTGGTGGAAACGGCACCGATGCCTGTGGTGCTCGATGCCGAAGGCGTGCTCGCGTACAGCGGTGGCGCGGTGCGGGCGCTCGGGGGTCGAACCGCGGTCCTGACGCCGCATCCGGGCGAGTATGCGCGGCTCACGGGCGCGGCGAACGCGCTCGCAGGATCCGCGCCCTCGTGGCAGGAGGAGGTGGCATCGCAGGCGAAGCGGGATGGCGTGACGTATCTCGTGAAGGCGGATCATGACGTGGCGTCGGACGGGGCGCGGACCCTTGTCGGCGACCGGAAGAGTCCGTACATGACGAAGGGCGGCTACGGGGACATCCTGGCCGGCGTCCTCGGAGCGCTCCTCGCGCGCGCCGGCGCCCTCGCGCGGGCCGGGGCGGCGGGCGCGCCCGTACACGCCATTCATGGATCGGATTCCGCGGGCGTGACCGCAGTGGAACTCGCGGCGGCGGCGTCCCACCTTGTGACGACTGCGGGCCGGATCGCGTGCGACCGTCTCGGCGACGCAGCGCTGGCCTCGGATGCGCTCGATTCGCTGCGGCATGTGGTGGCGAACCTGCGGGGCGATGCCAGGCGCGTTGCATAGGATGCGGGCTGCGCGGGCTGCGCGCGCCCCACGGGCTGCGGCCAAGGCAAAGCGTCGGGTCGAGTGGGTCGCATGTGCGCAGGCGGTTGGCGAAGGCGCGTCGGGGTGGCGTGGCGGCCGCGCCGCGGCGGGCAACACACGTGATGCCTGCCGCGCCCGACGACGCGCCAATCCGGCTGCGACGTCGGAAGCCCTTATCCGTCGCAACGTACTCCTGCGGTTGAGCTTCCATGGGTACGGACAACCTCGTCTCCCAGGTCCTTCGCGGCGACCTGTTCGACATGCTGGACAAGGACAACATCATGGCGGACGCCCTCCGCGACCTCCTCCGTGACGAGGTGAAGGGCCGCATGCGCGAGGAACTCAACGCGAACCCGGAACTCCGGTCCGAACTGAAGGACGCCGTCCGCATGTACTACGAGGCGAAGATCCGGGAAGCGTACGCGACCCTGAAGTTCGCGAAGGCAAGCGCGAAGCTCGGACTCGAACTCATGCCCCCGAACCTGCGTGAGGAACTCGGCAAGGAAGTCGCGGGCCTCGTGGAACGGGAAGTCTCGCAGATCCTCGGCAAGTCCCTTTGATGCGCGGCGGAGAGCGCGCATCTTGCATCTGTTCCTCCAGCTGCGCCTCCATCTCCTGCGGCTCGTCCCACCCCCCGCGCATCTCGCGGCCGGGCCAAGTGCCTCGTAGACCCGTGCTCCCACGGCGCACGGCCGGCGTGACACGCGGCGGCACGAGTCCCCGTGGGAGAGGGGATAATCAATAAGTACCGGACCCGGATAGTTCGGCTACCCACCCGGGAAGGTGCTTCTTTGACTGCCCGTTCAAAAATCGTCCATGTCGTCGGTACCGGAACCATCGGAGAACCCCTCATCGGGCTCTTCGCTCGCCACAGGACCGAATTCGGCCTCGATGGCGTCACGTTCTACAAGCACTCGCCCCGCGCGACGGACCGCCCCATGGTGAACGCCCTGCGCGCCCTCGGTGCGAAGCTCGCCGTCGCCGCCGAGCGCGCCGCCGAGTTCGAAGCCATCGGACTCACCCCCGACCTCACACAGGAAGAGGCGCTTGAGCAGGCCGCGGTCGTCATCGACTCGACGCCCTCCGACGCCGGCCTCGAGAACAAGGAGCGCATCTACAACAAGCTGAACGATGGCACGCGTCTCTTCATGGCCCAGGGGAGCGAAGGCGGATTCGGCAAGAAGTACGCGTACGGCATCAACGATGAATCCCTGACACCGGAGGATGCGTTCCTCCACATCGTCTCCTGCAACACGCACAACATCAGCGTGCTCCTGAAGACCCTGGGCTTCAAGGACGCAGCCGCGGCGGGCGCCTCGGAATCGAACAAGCTCGTCACGGAAGGCCGCTTCGTGTGCATCCGCCGCGCGGACGACGTCGGTGGCCAGAAGCTCGTCCTCAGCCCGAAGGTGGACAAGCACAAGGACGCGACGTACGGCACCCACCACGCGCAGGACGTCGCGAACCTGTATGACACGACCCTGAACGTGGACCTGAACGTGTTCTCAAGCGCACTCAAGCTCCCGACGCCGTTCATGCACACCATCTGGTTCAACCTCAAGCTCAGCGAGGCGACCACGCGCGAGAACGTCATCAAGGCCCTCGAAGCGAACCCCCTCATCGGCATGACCGAGAAGGACATGACGAACCTCGTCTTCTCCTTCGGCCGCGAACACGGCCCCTTCGGCCGCGTCCTCTCCCAGACGGTCGTTGTCGCCCCCAGTCTCCACGTGAATGCGGCGGGAACGGAAGTCACGGGCTTCTGCTTCACGCCCCAGGACGGCAACGTTCTGATCACGAACATCGCCGCGACCCTCCGCTACATCCACCCCCAGGACTGGAAGAAGCGCTTCACCGCGATGGACCAGTACGTGAAACAGGAATACTGAGGTTGTTTTCCGGGGCCCGGCGTCGCGGCCGATGCCGCGACGCACCCGCCGGGTTCCGCAGTCGCACGACGGAATGGCCGGGGCACCTGTGCCCCGGTCGATCCCCTGGGCGGGCGCTTCGCCTGCGACGGCCCGACCCACGCCGGCCCGCCGGGGCCTGGACCGACGCGGCACGGCATGCGCCCGGCTGGGCCCGGCACGCGCCCGCGAGTGTGCCGTGCTGCCGGTTTCGCGAGGCGCGCGCTTCGACTCCTCCGCACCGCCCGCCTGCGCGATGGGCGCTTCCGCCGATCCGCCATGTGGCGGGGTGCCGTTCTGCCATCGTTCGTCGTTGTTATCATGGGCCCACGACGTCCCGGTCTTGATGAACACGATCCGGATCTTCGTCATGGTCGCAGCGGTCGTGGTGGGCGGTGGGGCGCTCCTGTTCTTCGCCCCCGATGCCGACTCGACCTCGGGAGCCGACGGTCCGGGCGACGCCTCCGGCACCTCGGCC
Organism: Thermoplasmatota archaeon; assembly: GCA_041599855.1. Classification (GTDB taxonomy): domain Archaea; phylum Thermoplasmatota; class SW-10-69-26; order JACQPN01; family JAJPHT01; genus JBFILE01. Next base: position 5,002 of record JBFILE010000175.1, on the reverse strand, counting down.
GCCGAGGAATCCGACGGCGGCGTCTCCCCGAAGGAGCAGCGCATGGTGCGGTACCTGTTCATGGGCGCCTTCATCTTCGTCGGCCTCTTCATGATCCGCTACGTGCAGGAATACGAGTAGGCAGCCACCCCGGCGGGCGCGTTGCCCTCCGCCACCGCACATGCACCAGGCTTGCCCGGCTCCGGCAGGCGGCGCCTGCCGCCATGCCCGCCATGAATCCCGTTGCCCCGGGGCCGGGGCCGCGCGCCGCCATCCCCCTGCCGGGCGCTACCTGCGCACCCGCGCGCCACGGGCACGCCATCCGGCTGCGGCAAGATGCGCGGATTCCACCGGCCGGCGCGCCGTCACGTCGCGAATGCTCATGAGGATTGAAATGCGAGGCCCGCATTCGGCGACGCGTGTCCCTCATCGCCCGCGAGTACGCGCTCGCCCTTGACGAGGTTCTCGAGGACCGGTTGACGGCGAAGGAGCGGAAGCTCGCCTGGCGGGAAGTCCGCGGCGTCATCGACGACCTCGCATTCTCCCATTCCCTCCGCGAAGGCCGCATCCCGCCGTCGGACGACGATTACCACCTCGCGCTGGAGGCTGTGAAACCGCCGGCCGCAGCCGCCGAGGTCTTCGTCCGCCGGCAACCCGTGTATGCGGGTCGCGTGCGGCGGAAGCGCATCACAACGTGGAGCATCCTCCTCTTCCTCGCCCTCTTCGGGACCCTGTCCTGGGGATTCATCACGAGCGAAGCCTCGGAACCCCTCATCTCGTACTCGGACGGCGGGACAGGCCTTGAACAGGACACGTTCCGCACGTTCAACGTGACCCGCGACTACACGCGCCTTGAGATTGTGGCGAACGTGTTTTCGTCCAGTTTTGTCGAGGTCATGATCATCGACCCGCGCGGCGATCCCGTGTGGTCGCAGACCTTCGGCGAGGACCGGAACTGGGCCCATGGAGCCGTCGCTTCGCCCCTTGATGGCCAGTACCTCCTGCGCGTCCGGTTCGTGGGTGAAGCCGCCGCGAACGCCATCTCGGTGGATGTGCGCGGCGTGTACGCCACCCGGTGAGGCCGGATCCGGGGCGGGACTCTGATTTATTACGGGGGAGCACCCATCGCGCGCCGATCCCCGGTGTTCAATCTCAAGATGTACCGGCAGGGAAGCGAGATCCTGCTCGCCGTCTGCGACCACGCCATCATCGGCCAGGAGTTCCGGGAAGCCAACCTCCGGATCGCTGCCGATGAGAGCTTCTACGGCACCGACGTGACCGATGAGGCCGGCGTGCTGCGCCACCTGCGCGTCGCCACCATCGGGAACCTTGTCGGGCAGGCGTCCATCGACCTCGCCATCCGGGAAGGGTACGTGCAGGAGACCCACGTGCTCGTCATCGCCGGCGTTCCCCACGCCCAGTTCGCGACCGTCCAGGACGAGGTGCGCTGATCCCATGTTCTGTGTCCGATGCGGCAAGGAGGTGGGCGACGAGCTCGTCGAGTCCTCGGGGGTCTGCCATCCCTGCTACCTTGAGGAGAACAAGTTCACGACGGTCCCGACGAACGTGGATTTCGAGGTGTGTCACCATTGCACGGCCCGGCGTCGCGGCGAGATCTGGATCGCCCCGAACCAGCCCCTCGACGAGGCCATCCATGATGCCGTCAAGGAGTCGGCGGTCATCGTCCGAGGCGCAAAGGACACCAACGTCACCGTCACCTTCGAAGCGGAGGACGAGCGCCACTACATGTGCACGGTTCGCGCAACCGGCGTATCCGAAGGCGTCCCGTTCGAGGAGGAGTACAAGACGCGCGCCCGGGTCAAGGGCGGCGTCTGCCAGCGCTGCAGCCGCTTCCAGGGCGGCTACTACGAAGCGCTCCTCCAGATCCGGGCAACGCGCCGGGACCTCGCGAAGCACGAACTCCGCGCCATCCGGGCCACGGCGAGTCGCCTCATCGAACGCATCGTGAACGAGGGCGATCCCCTCGCGTACGTCCTGAAGGATGAGGAGATCCACGGCGGCCTCGACATCTTCTTCGGCACGACGAATGCGGCGCGCATGATCGCGAAGGGCATCGTGACGGAGCACGGCGGCGTCATCACGGATCACGCGAAGATGGTGGGCGCCAAGGACGGGAACACCCTGTACCGGGTGACTTTCCTGTTGAGGCTCCCGGAGTACCGCGTGAACGACCTTGTCCGCTTCGGGGAGGACCCGCCGGAACTCGTGACCGCGGTCAGCCCGAAGCAGGCAACCGTCCGCGACGTCTTCACCATGAAGCCGCGCACCGTCACCGCCGACCGCATGGACCGGGCGGTCGTGTACCGCGTGGAGGAGGCGAAGGACGCCATCATCGTGAACCGGGGCGCCACCGAGTTCGACATGCTCGATCCCTGGACGTACGCGACCATCCCGATGCGCGCGCCCCAAGACGTTCCGCCCACGGCGGATACCATCCCGGTCATCAAGGTTGACGGCCAACTCTACCCGGTGTCCGTGGCGCTCGCCGAGTAATTCCCTCACCAGCCAAGCAAGACCGGTGGACCCACCAAGCAGGAGCGAGGCCCGCTCGTCAATCGGCAGCAGGAGCATGCACCCGGCAAGCAAGAACGGGGGGCGCGGGACGCTGAGGCACTCCGTCCGCTTCGCTCCGGTCGCGCGTCTGCCCCCCAAGCAGCCCCCCTCGCCTGCCGGCGCGACCGTACGGCCGGAGGTGACCGACTCCCCTTCGCTCGCTGGTCCCTGTCCTCGGCGGCTTCGCCGCCTGCGGAGGCGGCTTGGCCGCAGGCGGGCAAAGCCCGCCAAGGCACGGACGCGCTTTGCACGTCCAGTGCCGCCCGATGCCGAGCCGAAAAGTCGCGCCAGGCGGAAGGAATCCCCCGAGCCGTCGGGCCGCGCACGCCTCGACGGCTCGACGTCCGTTCCTGATGCGTTTATGACCTAGAACTTCCAGAGCGTTACCCGTGGGTTTCCCTGCGCGCTCCCCCTCCTTCAGCTTGGGCGCTTTGTCCAGGCTTCCGGGGCGATTCGCGTCGCGGGCGCAGCCGAGCGTGACGTTGGCCGTCGTGCTCCTGTTCCTCACGACCGTCGCCCTTATTCCAGGGTGGGTCGTGTCCCATGATGCCGCCGCGTACTCGGCTTCGCTCGCAGTCGTTTTCGCGTTCCTTTCCGCGTGGGCGCTCCGGGTTCGGGCCTTTCACCCCGTGAGTGGCTGGATTGCGTTTGCCGGGGCCGTGACCCTTGGCGCGTGGGCCGTCCTCGACTGGTGGAGTTTCCGGCTCCCCCTGTCCTATGCCGAGCACCTCACTTTGGAGGTGTTCCTCGCCGTGCTGCCGGCACTTGCCATCGTCCTTCTTGTGCGCGGCCTCGAGCGCGCGCGGGTGGCGCTTGCCGGTGGCGAAGCCGTCCTCCCGTTGCCCATGACCTGGGGCGCACCCCTCATGCTCTTCGCGGGGGCCCTCGTGCGCTGGGGGGAAATCCGCATGCTGTCGGATCAGCCGGGTACGACGGAGACGCTGCGACACGTGTTGCGGTTCGATGCCGCGTTCGTCCTGTTCGGCTTCGGTGCGTTCCTCCTGGCCGGGTCCCTCGCGTATGCGTTCTTCGCGTCCACCGAGCGGGGCCGGAGCCGGTCGGCGCGGCGCGTTGCAGTGGTGGCCGTGATCGCCGTCACGTTGTTCAGTTTCGTGGGGTACGATCTTGCGGTCGTTGCTGCCGTCGGCACGTCCCCGCCGAGTGACCTCAAGGTCGGCATGCACACGTCGAATGTGGCGGACGTGGACCCGTCCCTCGTGGATTACGTGCACGTGGAGGTTCCGTGGTCCAAGGTCGAAACCGACGAAGGGGCCCTCGATTGGACCCGGTATGACGCCGAGATCCGGGCGGCCGAGGCGAAGGGCCTCGGCGTATACCTCCTCGCCGGCACGTATCCGCCGGATTGGCTGGAACGCCGCTTCCCGGATGCGATCATGGTGGATCAGGTCGGGAAACCGTTCACGTGGATCGACGAAGCCCCCTCCGTCTCCCGGGCACGCATCTGGGACCTGAGTTTCGCCCATCCCGATGTCGTCGCGATGAAGCACGCATTCCTCGGCAAGGTCGTGGACCGCTACGCATCAAGCCCCGCGGTCATCACGGTCAGCATCCAGAATGAACCGGCCTGGCCGGTGGATTGGAACCTGCTGCGCTACGCAAGCTACGACCCGTTCACCGTGGCCGCATTCCGCGCCGCGTTGATCACCCAGTACGGCGCCATCAGCGAGCTGAACGCGAACCACTCGTCGTCATACGCGGACTTCCGTGACGTGGAAGCCCCCACGCACCCCTTCGATTCCCTGTGGCCGGACTGGATGCGCTTCCGCGAGGACCTCCTCGTACGGTTCGTGGAGAACCAGGTCGCCGAAGCGAAGGCGTTCACGGACAAGCCCATCACCGTGAAGATCATGGCGCATTACGCGACGCGGTTCGCCGAACCACAGGCCGGTCTCTCGGATCGCGTGGTGCGGGCGTTCGCCAATGCGAGCGATGTCGTGAGCATCGACATCTACCCGGTGAGCATCGGGGACCTGCGCCGCGAGCTCGAGTACTACGCGCACGTGGCGGATGGAAAGCCCCTGATGATCGGCGAGTTCAACTTCCTTCTCGGGTCCAACATCCCGACCGGCGGGGCCCGCCTCCTTGCCGCCTTCGACGTGATCGCCCAGTACGCGACCCACGTGACCGTGTTCACGGCGGACGGCCACTTCCTCTACGGCATGAACAACGTGCCGCAGGCGCCGAGCCTTGTGGCACTCCAACTCGTCAAGACGAGCCCCCTCGACCCGGAGTACTCGCGGCTCCTCGGGGCCCTCGTGGTCGAGGATTTCCTCGCCATCGGGAACGTGTACGCCATCTACATCCTCGGCACGGAGGCTGCGGGGTGGCCGGCGGTCCCGGCCCCCCTCCTGCTCCTGGTGATGATTCCCGTGCCCAGTCCGACCGCCCGGTTCGAACGGTACGTGACTGCGGGCCGCATCGGGCTCGT
>JBFILE010000174.1:0-8236 GCA_041599855.1 Thermoplasmatota archaeon | reverse complement strand
CCGGCTGGACCGGGACATCGCCGACGACGTGGTGCTCGTGAGCATGATCAACTACGAGCACAAGCGCCGGCAGGCCGTCCGCGACCTGCGGCGGGCCGGGAAGCCGACACGGTTGTAGGGTCGGCAACGGCGCACCCTTACAACCGGGTCCCGGCTCGACCCCCTGTGACGCCCCACGTCACAGCGCATCGCGACGCCCCGTCCGGGGAGCCCCATACGTATTTCTACCCGGTCTGGACTCGCCGATCCATCGAGGCCGGTTAACCATGACTTCAGGTGTCGTTTGGGCGCAGAACGTGGGCAAGGATCATCTCGAACTCGTGGGCGGGAAGGGCGCGAACCTGGGCGAGATGCTCCAGATCGGCCTCCCGGTACCCCCGGCCTTCGTGGTCACGGCGAACGCATTCAGCGCGTTCCTCAAGGAAACCGGGATCGGCGAGCAGATCTTCCCGTTCCTCCGCGAAGTGAACGTGGACGAACACAAGAGCCTCCATGATGCCGCCGACAAGGCGCGCGCCGCCATCATGAGCGCCGAGATGCCGAAGTCCCTCCGCGATGAGATCGTCAACGCGTACGCGTCCATGACGAAGCTCGCGGGCGGCAAAGGCAAGAAGCTTCCCCTCGTCGCCGTCCGCTCCTCCGCCACCGCCGAGGACCTGCCCGAAGCGTCCTTCGCCGGCCAGCAGGACACGTACCTCAACATCCGCGGCGATGACTCCCTCATCAGCCACGTCCGCAAGTGCTGGGCGAGCCTGTACACGCCCCGCGCCATCTTCTACCGGGCCAAGCATGACTTCGAGCACGAGAAGGTCGCCATCGCGGTCGTCGTCCAGCAGATGGTCGACGCCACGAAGGCGGGCGTCATGTTCACGAAGCACCCCACGACCGGCGACGCCGTCACCATCATCGAAGCCTCCTGGGGCCTTGGCGAGGGCGTCGTGAGCGGCAGCGTGAGTCCGGACAACTTCGTCCTCGACGCCAAGGGCGCCATGGTGTCCAAGCACATCGCGGAGAAGGGCACCATGCACGTGCGCGGCAAGGACGACCAGACCGTGGTCGAGTCCGTCCCGAAGGACATGCGCAACGCGCAGACCCTCGACGATGCGGAACTCAAGAAGCTTCTCGGCCTCGCAAAAGCCGTCGAGAACCACTACGGCACACCGCAGGACATCGAGTGGGCGTTCGCCCCCGACGGGAACCTGTTCGTCCTGCAGGCGCGCCCCATCACCACCATCAAGAAGGGTGCGAAGCCGACCGCGAGCGCGGGCGGCGGCAAGCAGAAGGGTGCGGCCACGGTCATCATCCAGGGCCTCGGCGCAAGCCCCGGCATCGCGGCCGGCAAGGTCGCCCACGTCGAAAGCATCGACGAGCTGGAGAAGTGCAAGGAAGGCGACATCCTCGTCACGACCATGACGACGCCGGACATGGTGCCCGCCATGCGCCGCGCCGCCGGAATCGTCACGGATGAGGGCGGCATGACGTGCCACGCGGCCATCGTGAGCCGCGAACTCGGCGTGCCCTGCATCGTCGGAACCAAGGTCGGCACGAAGACGCTGAAGGCCGAACAGGTCATCACCCTCGACGGCGACCGCGGCACCGTCGTCGAAGGCGACCACGCGCCCGAGAAGGATGCGAGTGCCCCCGGCGCCGCCGTCGCACCGACCGTCGCCTACTCCAAGCCCCTCACCGCGACCCAGGTGAAGGTCAACATCTCCATGCCGGAAGCCATCGACCGGGCCATGACCACCGACCCGGACGGCGTCGGCCTCCTGCGTGTCGAGCACATCGTCCTCGGCCTCGGGAAACACCCCCTCAGCTACATCCGCGGCGGCAAGGAGGAGGAGTACGTGGATTACCTCGTGGAATCCATCAAGACCGTCGCCGACCCCATGTACCCGAGGAGCGTCTGGGTGCGCACCCTCGATGCCCCCACGGACGAATTCCGCGGCATGGAAGGCAGCGAGGACGAGCCCCACGAGCCCAACCCCATGCTCGGATGGCGCGGCATCCGCCGCAGCCTCGACCAGACGGACCTCATCAAGGCGGAGTTCAAGGCCATCAGGAAGCTCCACGAGCAGGGCTTCTCGAACGTGGGCGTCATGCTTCCCCTCGTCCAGCACCAGAGTGAAGTGCGACGCGCCAAGGAACTCATGCGCGAAGTCGGCCTCGAACCCCACACCCAGGTCGAGTTCGGCATCATGATCGAGATTCCGGCCGCCGCCCTCATCATCGACGACATCCTCGACGAGGGCCTCGACTTCGTGAGCTTCGGGACGAACGACCTCACCCAGTATACGCTGGCGGTCGACCGGAACAACGAGAACGTCGCGAGCCTGTACACCGAGTTCCACCCCGCGGTCGGAAAGCTCATCGAGATGGTCATCAAGGCGGCGCGCGCCCGCGGCGTCCAGACGAGCATCTGCGGACAAGCCGGATCGAACCCGAAGTTCGTGGAGAAGCTCATCAACTGGGGCATCACAAGTGTGAGCGCGAACATCGACGCGCTCCCCCGCGTCCGCGAACTCATCGCGCGCACCGAGCGCAAGATGATCCTCGACTCGACGCGCCGGTCGGACTGAGGTCCGTCCACCGACCGCGGCCCGCGCAGGCGGGCCGCCCGGCCTTCCGTTTCGAGACCGTTTCGCGGCGGAGGCGGATCCGCCGGGAGGGCGTCCGAGGGCAGGATCACCCCGGCCGATCGCCCTCCCCATTCGAACAATCCCCGACGGCATACTATCCGCCACCCCGGCCCCACCCATCGGGATTGGCCCATTGTGGCTCCCACAATCCATCATTTTACTTCGACTCGTGAATACGAGTGAATCCCTCGACGTTGGTGTCGGCAGTTGCCGTATCGCACGGCAAAGAACTCAAGTATCGCGAGGTGCCGAGACACCCAGAGGCGAGTTCAACGTGTCCACGAAATCCTTCACGAACGACGAGACCCATCACCTTCGCACCCGCGAGCGCCCCTTCGCCCTCGAATGGGAAGCCCTCGACCTGAACCACTCCGCCCGCTATTATGCAGCGCCCGACGCGACCGAGGAAGACCTCGCCACGCAGGCGACCCGTGGGAACCGCATCGTGCGGGCCGGCGAAGACCCCCTCAAGATCCTCTGGGACCTCGACTGAGTTCCCTCGCCTTTCCGCGGCCGCCGGCCGCGGAGACTCGCCTCGCCTCGCCGTCCCCTTCCGGGCCCGGCTCCGACACCCACGTGTCCGTGGACCTGTCGGCGTGTTTTTTCGGCAATTGATCCCACCTGCGTGTCATCCTGCCGTCCCGTCCCGGCTCCCGCTTGCCGTTAAATAGCGGGCGGCACTAGTCGCCGGCGTGGATCCTTCGGGATGGCCCGCCACCGACGCATCGGAGGTCGAGCGGCTCCTCGACGAATCGCGGGCGCGCGACGCCACGTTCGCCAGCGGCCGCATCCTCGGGTCCATGTGCACGGCGCCCCATCCCCTCGGCCGCGCGACCTTCGCGCGCTTCATGGAAACCAACCTCGGGGACCCGGCGCTGAACGTGGGCACGCGCGACCTTGAACTCAAGGCCACCGCGCTCCTCCTGCGCATGCTCGACGCGCCCATGGGTGCCGGCGGCGTCTTCGTCTCCGGCGGAAGCGAAGCCAACTTCACCGCCCTCCGCCTCGCAGCCAAGCTCACGGGGAAACGCGAAGTCGTGCTCCCCCGGAGCGCCCACTTCTCCTTCGACAAGGCGTGCGATTACCTCGGCCTCCAGCCCGTCTGGGCCCGCCTCACGCCCGACTACCGCGTCGACGTGGACCACGTCCGCGAGCTCGTCAACGAGCGCACCGCGTGCATCGTCGGGATCGCCGGCACCACCGAATTCGGCACCGTGGACGACATCCCGGCCCTCGCGGACATCGGCCGCGACCTGGGCGCGCGCGTCCACGTGGATGCCGCATGGGGCGGCTTCCTCCTGCCGTTCCTCCGGGACACGGAACCCGGTCTCCCGGCCACGGACTTCACCGTGGAAGGCGTGACGAGTGTGACGGTGGACCCGCACAAGTTCGGCCTCGCGCCGATCCCCAGTGGTTTCCTCGCCGCCCGGCAAGGCGACGATTTTATCCGGACCTCCACGCCCACGCCGTACGTGTCCGTCGCCCGCCAACCGACCCTCCAGGGAACCCGCTCCGGAGCCGCCTGTGCTGCGACCTGGGCCGTCCTGACCCACCTCGGCCACGCCGGCTACCGGGCGAACGCGGAACGCGCCATGTCCGTCGCGCGGCACGCCGCGAAGCGGTTCCGCGCCATCGGCGTCGCGCCCCTTATCCCTCCGGTCCTCCCGCTGCTAACCCTCCCCGTCGCGGACCCGGTCGCCGTCCGCGCGGCCCTCGCGGAAGAGGGATGGCTCGTGAACCTCGCGCCCCTCACCAAGGGCATCAAGATCGTGTGCATGCCTCACGTCACGCGGGAATCCATCGACGCATTCGTGCCCGTCCTCGAAGGAGTCCTCAGCAAACTCGGGGGGTCGCCCACCCATGTCTGAGATGTTCCGGGATTCCCTCCGGGATGCTCCCGTCATCCGGTTCGACGCGTACGAGTACTTCATCCACCCGTTGACCGACGGCGTCCCCGCCATCGACCCCACACTCCTCGAGGCGGTTGTGGACGACATCCTCGCCGTCGTGGACCTCACCGGGGTCACGCGCATCGTCACGCCGGAAGCCATGGGGATTCCCGTGGGCACCGCGCTCAGCCTGCGGACGCGGATCCCGCTCTCCATCATCCGGAAGCGGCGATACGGGCTTCCGGGGGAGATCCAGGTGGCCCAGGAGACGGGCTACTCCAAGGGGGATCTCTTCGTGAACGGCGTCGGTGCCGATGACCGGATCCTGCTCCTCGACGACGTGGTGAGCACCGGGGGCACCCTGATTCCCGTGATCAACGCCATCACGAAGGCCGGCATCGCCATCGAGGACATCCTCGTCCTCATCGAGAAGGGCGAGGGTCGGGCCCGCGTCGAATCCGCGTGCGGGCGGGCCGTGAAGACCCTCGTACAGCTTGCCGTGGTCGATGGGCGGGTCGTGCTTGAGGACCTTGCGCCGCCGCTTTCGCGGGGGTAGTCATGTCACCCCGGTGACATCAGAAAGGGCAATCCCCCGGCCCATGTTCTGTCAACCGGGAAGCTGACATGAAGGTATCACTCGCAACCGTCCTGATCGCCGCGGCGCTGGCCATGCCACTCGCTCCCGGCAGCACTGCTGCGCCCGCGGGCGTCACGCTCGACCTCACCGGTGACGCCGGCGACTGGACCTTCATCCACGTCACCTTCGCATCCCCGGTCGCAAGGGCCGATTTCGCCGCGACGCTGGATGCGGCATCCGACGGCGCGGCAGGGGATGTCCTCTTCGTGTCCCCCATCGCTCCGATCATCGCCGCGAACGACGCGGCGAATCCGTCCCCGGTCGAGCCCGTCGTCATCGACGGCGCCGCATCCTTCCAGCAAGTCGGGGCCAAATCCGTCCCGAGCGTGGTGGCCGGGTACTGGTTCGCGATCGGGGCAACCCACGCGTGGACCGCCTCATTGGCGAGTCCGCTTCCCGCCGCGTCCATTGCCCGCATGGACGGCGAAGGCCTGCAGGCGATCGCAGGGGATGTCGAAGCGGTCACCGGAGGCCTGCGCCTGACCCTTGATGCGACTCTTGGATCGGCCGGATGGAGCCACCTCGCGATTCGCGGATGCGATGGGTTCAACACCGGCGTGCGGTCCCACGACATTGCGTTCCCGGGCGGGTATTCGTACAACCCGTCGGCGCACATCCCCACCCCTTGGGGAACCGACGCAGGCACCGCTGTCATCAATCGCGTCGGTTCGATCGCGGACGCGGCCGGCGATTTCAACGCCACCGTCACGGTCGCGGGGGCAGGTTCACCGCCCGTTTCGCTGACCCTGGTTTCCCTCCCCGGCTTCTCTCTCCCCGAAGGTGTGGCAAACGAGGTCTACAGTACCGGGCCAAGGTCCACGCTGGGCGTGCCGGACCCCGCGTGCCTCTGACCTTCCTGTCGGGGCGTCTCCGGCCCAGTCTCCCCGGGCAGGGGATCATTTCCTGAACCGGCCGGATGATCCGGGCCCGCGTTCCGCGGGTGCGGCCGTGCCGTAATTCCTCGCCGTCGTTCTTCCCGGCGACGAGTGCGGAGTCCCATGCGGCGTGGGCCGCGAGCGCATCTCAACAAACCCGCATGGCGGACAAGGTCAGGTATGCGTGCCGGCATCCGGTCCCTGCGAAAACCCTTGTACCCCCAAATAGAACACCGAGTCGGATCTTGTCGGGGCCGGAGTTGCACATGCGACCACCAACCCTGCTTCTGGCCTTTGCCCTCGCGACAACATCCGTAACGGTCCTTCCGACTGCAACTGCTGATTCGTGCCAAACCCACGCAACGTACTGCATGACCTGCCCGGGCCCGGGCTATCATGACGATTGCCAGTCATGCTACACGTCCAGCCGGCCGGATGAAGGCTACTGCGTGACCCAGTACGGTTGCGAAACTGAATGTCACACGGGGCCTTGTGCGCCCGGCGAAACGCAAGGGGACGTATGGGATTGTCGATGCGATGAGGACTATGTGTGCAACTGGAATCAAAAATGCGACGACGCGGATGGCGACTTGGAGTGTGACGTCCGGGGCACTGGGGGCGAGGGTCCGCCGCCAGCGTGTCCGAGTGGGTCTTTTTGCTTTTCAAATGATGACGTTCAGAAGCTCCTTGCCGACCTGGGGCCTCCCTGAGATCGGCGTCCACGGCTAACCGGGCCTCGCGGGAACGTGTCACGGGCCCGGCGGCGAACGAAGTCAGTGTATCAGTGACAGTCGTCGCCGCGGGGATAGATGGCCGCGGCCACGCGCGCCTTCCAACTCGCGTGGCCTCTTGTTCCCGGGGTGGGTCCCCGTATGATCGGCTCTGGGGAAGCCTTTCCTTTAAACGGGATGGGCGATTAGGGCGACAGAGCCCCCGGGGTGCGACCTTGCCCGAATCCCTCGATGCCCTTCTCCTCAGTTACGAGCTCGACCTCGAAGACGTGGTCGCCCGCGTCCGCGCCTTCAAGGCCGAGCATGGCGCCGAGACTGTCGGCATCCAGCTCCCGGACGGCCTCCGCGACTACGCGACCCTGATCGCGCAGAAGGTCGAGTCCGAGGCGGACGTCCTCGTCGTCATCAACGCCGATCCTTCCTTCGGCGCGTGCGACATCGCCCTCAACCTCGACCGCCACATCGACCTCCTCGTCCACTTCGGGCACACGGAGATGCCGAGCATCCTGAACCTCTACGACATGCAGGTGCTCTTCATTCCTGCGCGCCACCGGGCGTCCGTGGCGGAAGTCGCCGTGAAGGCCGCGAAACTCCTCCCCGGGACCCGCGTCGGCATCGTCACGACGGCCCAGCACGGCCACAAGCTCGCCGAAGCGGTCGGGGCCTTGAAGGACGCGGGATTTGATCCCGTCGTCGGCTTCGGGGACAATCGCCTCGAAGGCGCGGGCCAACTCCTCGGCTGCAACTTCACCGCCGGCACGTCCATCGAGGCGGACGTGGACGGCTTCGTGTACCTCGGATCCGGCGACTTCCACCCCATCGCCATGCGCTTCGGGACGAAGAAGCCCGTCATCCTCGGGGATCCGTACACGAATGAGGTCCGCACCATCGACGACGTGATGGACCGCTTCATGCGCCAGCGGTTCGCCGCCATCGAGCGGGCCAAGGGCGCCGAGGAGTTCGGTCTCCTCGTGGGCCTCAAGGTCGGGCAGGAGCGCATGAAGCTCGCGAAGGGCCTGAAGAAGATGCTTGAGCAGAAGGGGAAGAAGGCCCACATCATCGCCCTCGATTTCTTCAGCTGGGACAACCTCCAGTACTTCCGCCACCTCGGCGCCCTCGTGAACACGGGGTGCCCCCGGATCACCACGGACGACTACTCGCGGTACCCGATGCCCATGCTGACGCCGCCCGAGCTTGAGGTGATCCTCGGGAAGCGCACGTGGGAGCAGTACGCGTTCGACGAGTTCAAGGGCACGAAGCCGGCGCCGAAAGGCGACGGGCGTTTCCTCCAGATCGGCGGCTGATCCCGGGCGCCGTCCATCCCCGGCCACCATGGGCCGCCCCCGACCGCCCCATGGCCCGATGCGGCTTCACCGGGACGCGGGCCGGCGGGGGGGTGCCGCGTTGGTGGAAGTTGCGGGTGCGGAGCCGCCGAGGACAGGGGCCAGCGAGCGCAGCAGGTGGG
>JBFILE010000173.1:0-8249 GCA_041599855.1 Thermoplasmatota archaeon | reverse complement strand
CTTGCCGGTACGTTCCTCCGATACCAGTCCCACGCCACACAAGCGGCCCACGTAGTAGGATACCGTGCTTTGGGCAAACTGGGCACGTTCCGTGAGTTCCTGTTGGGTGATGCCCGGTTCCGCCGCGATGATGGTCGCCAATCGCGCGCATTTGGGACGCTGCAGCATCACAAGGCCTTCCTCGTTGCCCCGCGCCGGATTCGTCCGGGGCAGATACACGCGAAGACGGCCGATCCGTCGCGACGAGACGTGGCCGTGCACCTCGAGCTTCCGCAGGTGATGGACCACGGTGCCCCAGGTCATGCCGGCGCGCCGCTGCAGTTCGCGGGACGACAGGCCCGGATTGGATCCGATGATCTCGACCAAGTGCTTTCGGCCCGAATTGTCGAGGATCCTTGCGCCGGTAAGCCGGAGGAAGATCACCATCGATTGGAAACGAATCAGGGGCCAGTAGTAGGCGGCTGCGCCCAGGGTGGCGAGTAGAGTCCCCGCGATAACTGCCTCGTTGCCATCTATTACGGAGCGGTCGGCGATGGTTGTGCGGGTCCCACTCATCGTCTCCATGTCGCCTTCCACTCGAACGTCGAAGAACCGGGTATTGCCGCCGGCCGCCAGCGGCACCTCTGATTTGGACCATGAATTGCGGATTTGAGGCCAAAGCGTGAACGACCCTGTCGCATCCCACTCGCCATTCACGGTGATCAATTCCGATGCGGTCCGAAACGTCCCGCGGGCCGTACCATGCAGCTGGGCCGCCTCCACTGCTCCGCCCCGGAACATGGTGATCAGGCCGTTCCAGGATACCGTCAAGTTGCCATCGTAGACCTTCAGGCGCACATCACTTCGATTCGAGTATGTGCGAAGCTCGGAGGGGGAGTCGCTTCGAATCCCGGTCGGGTAGCTGTCGGTCCCGATCACCACATCCACGCCCCAGATGTAGAGTTCGAACGTCCCCATCACAATCAATTCCGACCCGGTTGCCGCAGTCGCAAATGTCCGGCCCACCCGCTTCGAGAACGAGATGTCGCTCACGGCAATTTCCCCGTCGGGATTCCCGTGGAGGACATCGCCGACGACAAGGTGGTCATTTGCCGGCAATAGCTGGGCGTCGGCCCACGAAAGGGTCGATCCGTTTCCCGGAATCAATTCGTGGACGAGGATGATCGCGCCCTTCGAAAAATTCTCCAAGCGGATGTTCCCGGGACCATAGCTTTCGGTGCGTCGTTCCGGTCCGCGGGTGGAAGTGGACGGCAACTCAACCCTTCCGTCGAGCCAGAGTTCCCTGGAGTAGCGGACGTACGACACATTGGCCCGGTTCGCATGAAATTCAATGGGCGCCGTTTCGCCCGACCCCGGATCCAGCCGAATCGCTTCGCTGTCGGCCGAGCTCGCGCCACCGCCGAGTTCGAGCCATCCATCGACGGTGAAGGAACCCTGCCCTCGGTCCGCCGCAGCAGGAGCCGCCAGCAGGAGCACCATGGCAACCGCTGCGATTCGGGTGGGACGCATGATGGATGTCCATCCACTTCGGTCACGATAATGGTACCGGGTGACAAGATTCGCCGCATCAGTGTTTGGACAACAATGGATAATATCACGCACAACCCCCGGGAGCCACATGTACGGAGTGAAACGATGGTGGCTGGCGATGTTGCTTGTACCCGCCCTCCTCGTTCCGACCGCATCGGCGTATCCTCCCGATGTCTCCGTCTCGATTCCCATGGATGGCGGCGTGTGCTTCCATATCTGGGCTGCCGCCCCCCGATCGCAGGCGGCCGTTGAGCTGTACTCCGACGATCCTCAGCGGTCAGCCGGATTTATCGTTTTCACACCGCCACCCCACGACGACATTGTCGGGGTGATTGTCCACGCCGACAACTGCCAGCAACACCCGACCCCGTAGAGTATGACCTGGAATCAGAAATTCAACGTCGAAGCCAACCGAGACCGACAAGCCGCACACCGGCATTCCGTCAGGGTCCGCACCGGGCGCCTTCAGGAAGCCACGAAGAAACGGCCGCAAGCGTCGCCACTTGTCATGCCAGGCCGGCGTGCCTTGTCAGCCCGCGGAAGTTGCTGAATCTATCAGGAGAGAATGCATATGCACCGACGTACCGTTCACGCATTACCGCCAAGCATCGCGCCACCCCGCAGCACCGACCGCCGAGACGGCGCCACCCGCGCAATACGGCCAAGTACCGGCAAGACAACGACGGCGCACATGTCGCACGTTTTCCCCCTTGCGATTCTCTGTCTGTTGACTTTCGGCGCATGGCTCCCGACTGCGCAGGCCGACCCGCCGGAGGATGGTGCGGTGCAATTCAGCGCGTGCGTGGGAGCTTGGTTCGAGGGCGGACCGGTCCGCCCGTACGTGTACACGGACCCGAGCCGCATGATCGGGGCGGCGCTCCTGGTCACGGACCCGCAACAAGGATTCTACGGTGTGTTTGTCGCTCCCTCGAACTGCAGGACGCCTTGAGGTCCAGCATGGGTGCGGGCGGCAGGAGGACACGGGCCCGCGACCCGGCCTTTTTCCCGATCAGGAGCCGATCGCGGCCGGTTCCAAAATCAGGGAATGACGGTGGAGGTGCGGTCGGGGTCCGGCACCCGCGGTCGTGGGCCGGCCTCCAGCACCGTCGCGCCCGGAATACGGGCCGCGGCCTGAAGGAATCGGTACGACGCACGGCAAGGCATCTTTGACCATGCTCGTTGGCATGCCCCGTTACCGCGGGTCACCCGGAATTCCAAGGGGGCCCAAAGGTGCGATCCCATCGAGCGGGCCCGCGACGCGCGCTTGCCAGGGTCCGCTCGTCGCGTCCATTTGCATTCGGCCTGCCGATTCCGCGCCCCGCACTCACGTATTCGTGACCACGAGGCTCAGCAGCCGTTCCAGATCCTCAACGGGATAATACGCGGCGTACTTGCCCTGCCGCTTCTCGATGATGAGTTCCGCGTCCTTCAGTTTCTTCACGTAGTAGGACACGGTGCTTTGCGGCAGTCCGGCGCGTTCCGTCAACCCTTCCTGGGTGATGCCCGGCTCCTGGGTGATGGCGGCAGCGAGCGCCGCGCTCTTGGGGCTCCGCAACGCCGCGAGCTCCACTTCCATTCCGACATATTTCCCGTGGTTCTCGTAGAAGTTCCGGGAACGTCCGACGCGGCGACTCTTGACGAGGCTGTGCCGTTCGAGTTGACGCAGGTGGTACACCACGGTTCCCCAGCTGTGGTCGCTCTCCCGGTGGATGGCGCGTGCACTCATGCCGGGGTTGACCTTGATGATCCCGTAGATCACGTTCCGCACCTCGTTGTCGAGGAGTTCTGGCTCCTTGAGGCGGGTGTACAGGGGGATCACAAGGACCGTGAGATGGAATTTGAGGAGGGGCCATGCGTACGCGATCGCGCCCGCGAGCGCGGCAAGACCGATGAGGGCAGCCGGGATCGAAGTCGCCACCGTGACCGGGGCTGCGATTGCGATGCGGGTCTCGCCCGTGGATACGATGTCCCCGGAGATCGACAGATCGAATCCCTTGTACGGCACGGGCCCTGCATCGTCGCGGACCGCGGACATGGCGTCGAACGATGCTCCGCCGCGCAGGACGGCTCGGAGCTGCAGGCTCCCGGCGAGGTCGAAGGCATCTTCGACAATGATGCGCTCATCGACGGCGTCAAGCTTGCCGGCGCCGGTGCCGGAGAGCCCGGCAACCGACAATTGCAGCGCGTCCGCGTAGAGGGTCCCCGAGCCCTGGCCTCCGAAGGCCTTGATATCGGATTCCTGCAGATCCATTACGAGGTAGGCACGCCGGACCGAGTCGGCCGCAGGCCCGCTCGAAAGCCGGGTAACCCCAGTCTGGTAGGTCCGATCGTTGATGGTGACATCGGCGCCCCAGACGTAGATCGACACGGCACCGCCGGCGCGGAATGCCCCATCGTCGTCATCAAGAGCCGCCACATTGGCGACATGGAAGGCGAAATACTCGGCGGCGGTGGGCGCATCTTCGGCGGTCTCGGAACCAGCAAACGCAAGTCCGGAGACGAGAACCGCGCGTTCGATCGCTTGGAGTTCTGCGCGCGCGAACGCGTTGCCAAGCGTATCGGGAAGGGCATCGCCCCATGCGAGAATGGAGGAGGAGTCGTTGTTCGGCGCGATCCGGATGGATGCCCGTTCGGCCTTGGAGGTTTCCACCTGCATCCCCTCCGGGTCGCCGATTCGCCCGGGACCGCCACTGGGGATCTTCAGCAGGGTTTCGTTCATGTAGACGTAACGGATGGAAACGCTGGACGCGATACCTCCGAGGCCTTCGGTTTCCGCGGCATCCACCAGGTGATACGCGAAGGAACCTGCGGAGAACGACCCGTTCTCGACGACCGATTTGCCGACCATGGCAATCGTTCCCTGGGAACCCTCGGCCATGGCGGGAATGGACACCATGACCATGACCACCATTGCAACGCCGATGCGAGAGCTCACGCCCATGTGGTCGGAAAGGCCGCATGGACAGCCTTAATGTTTTGCGTCCACGCCTTAATCCGGCGCCGTTTTGTCTCGTCGGCGCGACCCGGCGAGTCAAATCAATGTTTGGACTACAATCTGATAATACCCGTAGATCGACTGAGCTTTCGTCGAGGGCGCGCCATGCGCCGCCCGCGGACGTTTCCACCTTGGACCTGCGATTCGCAAAGGGTTAAAGGGAACATAACGCACCTCGACGAACGGAGGCTTGGTCACGTGGGAAAAATCATCAGTCATTTCATTGCAACCGCCCTTCTGGTCGGCGCGCTCACGCTGCCGGCGGCCACTGCATTGCCCTATCTGGATTCCGGAGAAGGGAATGAGCCGAGTTGTTTTGCGATCGTTCACGGATCCGTGTCCCGTGCGGAAACGTATTTTTCCCCGCACATGGACATGAGCTACCTGGGGGCCACCGTGCTCCTTGCCGATAATGGCAGCGGCTACGGGGCCACCGCCATGGTGTATCCCTTCAACTGCGTCAACAAGGTTGTTCCCCTCGGCGGAAGTGCCGGCGGCGAAGAAGACAATGACGAGGAACCGCAGGAATCGAGCGACCCGCTTCCGCTCCTGCCGTGAGCACGAAGCCCTCGGAACAAGACCTGGACGACAAAGCCTAACCTCGTGCGAAGTCCTGGGAAACCTGCGACAGTCGCAGAGCCTCCTGCTTTGCCGCCTTCGGCGCCGTGGTGGTCCCGCGGCGCCGAAATCCTTCTTATTCGGCGATCAACCGAACATGATCGGCGTAAGGGTCCAGCTTTCGCTCGCCAAACGGCCGCGTTCAAGAATTCTCTGGTGTCGCTGCACCGTTGGCTCCGGCCCAGCGCTTGCGCTGTACCGAGCGGTCACGCTCATGCATCCCATCGAACCGGTCCACTGCAATTTCGGAACTTAAGTTTCGCGATCCGGTACTGCCGGACCAGTCCCGTGGAATCTTTTTATCCGGGAGGCCCAATGCGTCCGATCCGCATGGCGTCTGCGAGCCCTCCCGCCCCACCAGCCGCCGGGCCCCCGGACGATGCGTTCACGTTCGAGGCAGTGACCCTCTTCACCGATCTTGGCGTGCCGCGGACCGTTGCCGTGGCCCTCGTGGCCCTCTCATCGGGACAGGAAAGGACGGCGCAGGAACTGGAAGGCGAATCGGGCCTGCGCCAACCGGAAGTCAGCGTCGCCATGACTGAACTTCGTCAGCGGGGATGGGTCGCAAAGCGGGACTTGAGGGCGAACGGGAAGGGGCGCCCGCGCCACGTGTATCGCCTGTCGATCCCGATTGCGGCAATCGTGGCGCACGTGGAACGCGAGAAGCACGACGAAGCGGCACGCGCGACCGAGGCGCTCGCCCGACTGCGAAACCTGATCGCGGCCGACCCTGCCCCCGCACCCGATGTCGCCGGGTTTGCGGATCCGGAAGGCATCGACACGACATAGGATGCGCCGCCCTTTCATTGAGGTCAGGCGGCCCCCCCCCGGTTCGGGAGCCGGTGGCCCACATCCCCCGGCACAGCGCGCCGTCCGTCCACCGGAGCGAACAGCCGTTTAAACCCCCCTCCCGACGGCGTGCAGCCTCTCCGACGCCCCATGCGGGCCTAATAGGCTGCCTGGCAACGAAGCAGGAAGCATGGGTGAATCTGTGGTGCCTGTCCGTGTAACGGCAGGGTTGATTGTTCTTTTCCTGCTCACGACCTCGTGGGGCTTCGCGACGGCAGAACCGGACGCGGGGACCGGCGTCCCCGTGGGCCTGAACATGGGGAGTGTTCAAGCCGCGCGTGACGCGGGACTCCCGACCGAGTTCGGCAGCTACTGGATCGGAGCCTGGACCGCTCATTCCGGATGGGGCGGCCCCGAGAACGCCATGAAGAAGGCGGCCACCCTCGACGTGACGCCGGTATTCTACTGGTACTACTGGGGCGATTCCATCACCCCGAGCTGTGTCGAGAACGGGTGCGATGGCCGCTCCAAGGCCGAATGGTACCAGATGACGCGCGACCTCGCAGCGAAATTCGACCAACATCTAGGCGGCCATCAGGTGTACGTGGTGCTGGAGAACGAATTCAACAAGGGCGGCATCACCAGGACCGATTACGCCCCCACGTTCGACGCGTACCTCGCGGAGATCGCCGGGATCCTGAAGGGAACCGCCGGCGTGAAGACCGTGATCGGATACGGTTCATGGGGTGAAGAGGCGTGGGACCGGTTCCCGCAGGCTGTCGCCGCAAGTGACGCCATCGGATTCCAGATCATGCGCGGCTCAACGCGCGATAACGAGCCCACGTACCGGAACGCTCCGGACAAGATCTCGAGCGTCCTCGACTTCTCGAATGCGAAGTTCGGGAAGCCGGCCTTCCTCTACGACCTTGCGCTGTCCAGCTACCCGTCGGCCAAGTGGGAGACGATGCAGGCGGAAGTGATGGACGAGATTGCGGCACGTGCGCCCGAGTACGCCGAGAAAGGTCTCCTGGGGATCGTGTACCGCGAACTCCGTGACAACCCCGGCATGGATCCGAAGAACTACTTCGGATACGCGGAGCAGCACTGGGGCCTCACCACATCCACCGGCGCCCATAAGCCGGTGTTCGATTCGTGGAAGCGGCTGGCATCCGGTGCCCCGACCGAACCCCCGGTGATCGAACCCGCGACGCCGAACATCCCGGGTTCCTTCGAAGGGGAGTCCATGTCCACGTCCATCGGGGCCCGCTCCGCAGACCCCGCGGCCAGCGGCGGGGCCACATGGAACCTCTGGTCCGACGGCGAACTCCGGCAGACCGTGAATGGTCCGGCCGGCGACTACACGATCGAGGTCACGGCCCGCGGGACCTCCCTCGGAGGCGTGAACGCCCGGATGGAACTCCGCCTTGACGGCGTGGTCCTGTCCGCGCACACGGTCCCGCAATCGCTCACCACGTTCCGGGCCGACGCCACGATGAGCGAAGGACCCCATACCTTGTCCGTGGCATTCACGAATGACGCGCGATCCTCGACCGAGGACCGGAACCTCCTCGTTGACGTGGTCCGCGTGGCAGAGAAGGCCCCGGAACCGGAGCCGCCGGCACCGAACCGCGCGCCCGACGCCACCTTCGACATCGCCATGGATGGCCTCACCGGCACGTTCGACGCCTCCTCGTCCCAGGACACTGACGGAGATGCACTCTCGTTCGCGTGGGACTTCGGCGACGGCAGCACCGCGACCGGGACCATCGTGTCCCATGCGTACCCCTCGGCAGGCGAGTACGTTGTGACCCTGGCCGCAAGCGACGGGAACGCCACCTCGAACGCGACCCGGAGTGTGACCGCGATCCAACCCAACCGGGCGCCATCGGCAGCGTTCACGGCGACGGGCGACGGACTGACGTTCGCTTTCGATGCCTCCGGGTCCGCGGACGCGGATGGCGATGCCCTGGCATTCACGTGGGATTTCGGGGACGGTGCGACCGCGACCGGCGCACGCGTGTCCCACACCTACGCTGACGATGGGGACTACCTTGCCACCCTGACCGCCTCGGATGATACCGCGAGCGACTCGGCCACCCGGACCATCCATGCCGAGCGCCCCAACACGGCACCCGTGGCCGCGTTCTCGGCGGAAGGCGAGGACCTCATCTGGACCTTCGATGCGTCCGCGTCCTCGGATGCCGACGGTGACGCCCTGACGTACACGTGGACCTTCGGCGACGGGACGGGCGCGACCGGCATCACGGCGTCCCACACGTACGAAACGCCCGGCGATCATGTGGTCGCGCTCGCGGTG